>JAGXAC010000100.1 GCA_019075925.1 Hyphomicrobiales bacterium
CGTAAGCGTCAAAGCCGTTTTTCTGCGCGGTTTCCCGTGCGGTTGGTCCGGTGGCTACCGGCCCGCCGAGCGCGACCGACGGCACCGGAGCCACCTGCGCGGTCGGCGCGGGCTCGACAGCAGGGCCGGGCGGCGGCAACGGCGCACCGGATCGTCCGCATGCGGCAAGGCCAAGAACGGCGACGCCGAACAGGACCGCCGCAATGACGAGACGCAATCGATCAAATGGCAAGCAAGACCCCCGCCGCACTATCCTACCCCAGTGGGCCAATTCTAGCATTCGCATCCGTGGACGAGCAGAACCGACTGCGGCGGCGATATTGTGTCGGCGAACGCGTTGCCAGCGGGTTTACACCGGCCAAACCGCACTAAACCTTGAGCTTTTTCAGCCAGGCTTGGGCTTGCGCGCGCACGTTTTTCGGCGCCGCGCCGCCATAGACGGCCCGGCTTTTGACCGATGCATCGACGGCAAGAACGTCGAACACCGCCTTGGTGATCCGCGGCTCGATCGCCTGCATGACTTTCAAGGGCAGCTTGTCGAGCGCCACGCCCGCCGTACTCGCCTTGGCGACAATCTTGCCGGTGACGCGGTGCGCCTCGCGGAACGGCATGTTAAGCGTGCGGGTGAGCCAATCGGCCAGATCGGTCGCGGTGGCAAATCCTTCGCTTGCCGCCGCCTGCATCCGCGCGACGTCGGGCTGCATGTCGCGCACCATGCCGGTCATGGCGTTGATCGACACCGCGAGCGCGCCGAGCGCATCCATGGTGCCTTCCTTGTCCTCTTGCATGTCTTTTTGATAGGCGAGCGGCAGCCCTTTCATGACCATGAGCAGCGAAGTCAACGCGCCGACGATGCGGCCGGACCGCGCCCGCACCAGTTCGGCGGCATCGGGATTGCGCTTCTGCGGCATGATCGAGGAGCCGGTGGTGAAGGCATCCGACAGACGCAGCAGACCGACCCGCGGCGACGACCACAGCACGATCTCCTCGGCGAAGCGCGACAGATGCACGGCGGTAATCGCGCTCGCCGCCAAAGTCTCCAGCACGAAATCGCGATCGGCCACGGCGTCGAGCGAATTCGCCATCGGCCGGGCGAAGCCCAGCGCCTTCGCCGTCATGCTGCGGTCGATCGGAAACGAGGTGCCGGCAAGCGCTGCCGCGCCGAGCGGACTCTCATTGAGCCGCGCGCGCGCGTCGGCGAACCGGCTGCGATCGCGCGCCGCCATCTCGACATAAGCCAGCAGATGATGACCGAACGTCACCGGCTGCGCCGTCTGCAAATGGGTGAAGCCCGGCATCACCGTTGCCGCGTGCTTGAGCGCCTTTTGCGCCAGGGCGCGCTGATAGGCCGCAAGCGCCGCGTCGATGCCGTCGATCGCGTCGCGCACCCATAGCCGGAAATCGGTCGCTACCTGGTCATTGCGCGAACGCGCGGTGTGCAGCCGCCCGGCCGCCGGACCGATCAATTCGCCAAGCCGGCTCTCGACATTCATATGAATGTCCTCGAGGGCCCGCTTGAATTTGAATTTACCGGTTTCGATCTCTGACAGGATTGTGTCTAGACCGTGAGCGATCCGCTTTGCATCCTGCGCCGTAATGATGCCGGTTTTTGCCAGCATCGCAGCGTGGGCCTTGCTTGCGGCAATGTCCTGCCGATAAAGATGTCGGTCGAAGTCGATCGAGACATTGATCGCCTGCATGAGAGGATCGGGCTCCGAGCCGAAGCGTCCGCCCCACATTTTGTTGCTCATGATGCGTCGCCAAGGTTCATGAAGCCGATGACCGAACAATCCGTCCCGCCACGAGACAAAATCCGCCGCTGGCGCCTGCTATCCGCGGTCGCGGCGATCGGCATCGCGGCTGGCCTGGCCGGGGTATACGGGATTGCCCACCTGCGAAGCAATCCGGACGCGGCGGCATGTGCGCCCGCGGTTAAGATCGGGCAGCACATCGCGCCGCTGGCGCAGGGCGAATTGGCGGCACTGACCGTGGCGCACACGCCCTTCCGCGTCCCCAATATCGCGTTCAAGGACGCCGAAGGACACGATCGAAGCCTCGCGGATTGGCATGGCCGCACCGTGCTTCTCAACCTCTGGGCCACGTGGTGCGTACCGTGCCGGCGCGAAATGCCAGCCCTCGACAAGCTCCAAAGCGAACTGGGCGGCACGGGTTTCGAGGTGGTCGCCGTCAATATCAACACCCGCGATCCGCAGAAGCCGCGCGCGTTCCTCAAGGAAATCGGCGTCACCCACCTGGCCTATTATTCCGACGAGAGCGCCAAGGTTTTCCAGAGCCTGAAGCTTGCCGGCAAAGCCTTCGGCATGCCGACGACACTATTGGTCGGCCGGTCCGGCTGTGAAATCGGCGAGATGGCCGGCCCGGCCGAATGGTCCAGCCCAACCGGCGTCAAGCTCGTCAGCGCGGCGATCGGCGCCGCGCCCAATACTGCGCGAGAGAACTAAAGCCGTTCGCCGCGGCTCACCATCTGCCACTGCGGCCATGTCAGCATCTTCAGCCCCAGGCGGCTGTAATCGACCCGCAAATAGTCGTCCGTCGGCACGCGCACGATGGCCTCGGGGTGAATGAGCGCGACCTCCTGCGCCATCACGCCGACGAACACCGCGTCGCTGCCCACGTAACGGTATCGGTAAAGGCCGAGCCCGTCGTCGAGACGGCCGATCAGCACGATGTCACGCTTCAAACGGACATCGGACAGGTTATGCTGGGCGAAATAGCTCCCATTGGCCGTGTTGCCCCAAGCACCGCCAACGTGACCGCCGGCATAGGCCCCTTCCCACATCGGATGAGCCGCCGGGTCAGCGGAAAAAAGCCAGCTGAAACCGACCGTGACGACCTGAAATTGCGCGCGGCTTGTGACCGTTTGGGTCAGCGTGCCGGCTGCTCCCGTCGTCGTGCCCGAAAGAGTCGCCGAACCGAGATCGACGTGTTGAAAGGCGAGATTGAACACCAGATTGGGCTTGACCATGTAATCGATTCCCGCGCCAGCCACCCAGCCGGCCCGCATCGCGAATGTTTGCGAACCGAGCGACAAACCGGGCATATTCATGCCGCTGGTCATGGCGATATCGCCGTAGGCAAGCCCGCCGGTCGCATAGAGCAGCACGGGGCCGGTCGTCACACCGAGGCGGCCGCGAAAGGTGCCGTACCAGTCGACACCGGCCTGCGTCGTCGCCGTCATCGCCGGTGCCGCCGTGGCGGCCGACATTGTGCTGAACGGACCGTTCGACAGATCGCTTTCCACGCCGAAGACAAACAAATCGCGCTGCCAGTTGTAGCCGGCATGAAGGCCGGCCACGGCCCCGCTCGCGGCGCTGGAAGCGCTCGTGGTCGCGGTCAGCGGCCCGCCCTGCGCCCACACCGACGATGCCGAAGCCGAAAGAAACGCGATAACTGTCGCAATGATACGTGCCGTCTTCATTACCGCCCCCAAATGTTGCAGACGGACGAACGCCAAACCCTCTATGTGCCGCTGCAACGCGCGCCGCAGCGTCCGCGCTGATTCGCGAAAACCGCAAGGACTCCCAGTTTAGCGTCTCGGCGGCCGCCGCGACATGGCTGCCGACTGCCGGCCGGCAAGATTTCCGCGCTGTGTCCATCCGGAGACAATTGCACCCAAGTCGCGGAACGGCCGAAGAAAAACACGCCGGCCGGCGGCACGCTTGACAGCATTCGCGCCGTTTCTATACTTAACTACATGGTTAAGTTTAGTGCCGTGCCCCTCGACCGCACCTTTGCCGCGCTTGCCGATCCGACGCGCCGCGCACTGGTTGCGCGGCTCGCCGAACAGCCCGATCTGTCCATCAGCGAACTCGCCGCGCCGTTTAACGTGTCATTGCCGGCGGTCATGAAACATCTCGACGTATTGTCCGACGCGGGTTTGGTGGCACGCACCAAATCGGGCCGCGTCGTTACCTGCCGTCTCAACGCCGCGCCGATGCAGGACGCACGGTCGTGGCTCGAACGTTATGAACGTTTTTGGTCCGAGGCGCTCCGCCGTCTCGCGTTGTTCCTGGAGGAGGAAGAGTCATGGTCGTCCAAGCTGCCGTCAAACCGAGCCTCACCCTCAAGCGGCGATTCAAAGCGCCGCCGGCGAAAGTCTTCGCCGCGTTCACCGATCCGGAAAAAGTGAAGCGTTGGATCGGTCCCGGCGAGATGACAGGCGTGATCACGGAGACCGTTGCGCGCGCCGGCGGCGGCTATCGCTGGGTGATGCAATCGCCGGCCGGCCAGCGCCTCGAGGTGGGCGGCATCTTTCGCGAGGTGGTGCCGAACGAAAAGCTGGTCTTCACCTGGGCGTGGAAGGTCGAGCCGCCGGATACGCCGCATGAATCGCTGGTCACGGTTCTGTTCAAAGCCGACGGCGACGGCACACTGCTCACGCTCATCCACGAAAACCTGTTCGACGACGATTCGCGCAACGGCCACCAGCAGGGCTGGATCGGCGCATTCGACAAGCTGGAGAAATTTGTCGCCTGAGCGACGCGCCGTCTCGATACGAACGCCAATTGCAATTCAACCGGCAATAGGAGCAGCAAAATGGCTTGGTCACATGGCACTTTTTACTGGAACGAACTGATGACCCGCGACGTCGCTCGCGCCAAGAAGTTCTATGCCGACACGATGGGCTGGAGCTACGACGCGATGCCGATGGGCGGCGGCGGCACGTATTGGCTGGCGAAATCCGGCGATGCGATCGTCGGCGGCCTGTTCGACATGAGTGGTCCGGAATTCAAAGGCATGCCGGAAAGCTGGATGTCCTATATCGCGGTCGACAACGTCGACGAGCGGGTAAAAAAGGCGACGGCGGCGGGCGCCAAAGTCATGAAACCCGCGTTCGACGTGCCCAACGTCGGCCGTATCGTCATGCTGCTCGAACCGGGCGGCGCCGGCATCGGCTGGATGACGCCGGCGAATTGAATGACTGTCGAAGCGTGGAGCGGGTTACGCCGCAAAGCGGCGTAACCCACGCGGTGGGTTTGGCCTTGCTCAGCCCATCCTACAATTCGAGGACCCTGCCATGAAACCGCATAAGATCGTTTCGCATGACGAATGGGTGGCCGCACGCAAGGCCCATCTTGCCGAAGAGAAGGCGTTTACGCGCGCGCGTGATGCGCTCAGCAAAAAGCGCCGCGAACTGCCGTGGGAGAAGGTCGAGAAATCCTACGTGTTCGACACTCCGAACGGCAAACAATCCCTGGCCGACCTGTTTGGCGGCAAGAGCCAATTGATCGTTTATCACTTCATGATGGGTCCCGATTGGGAGGAAGGCTGCCCGAGCTGCTCGCTGATCGCCGACCACTTCGACGGCGCTGTCGTTCATCTGGCGCAGCGCGACGTCACCCTGCTGGCGGTCTCCCGCGCGCCGCTCGCCCAGATCGACAAATTCAAGCAACGCATGGGTTGGCGTTTCAAATGGGTGTCGTCCTTCGATAGCGATTTTAACTTCGACTATCAGGTGTCGGCGACGCCGGACGAAAAGGCGAAGGGTGAAGCGTTCTACAATTATGAGTTGACTACTTTTCCGAGTGACGAGCGGCCGGGCATCAGCGTCTTTCGCAAGACCGACGCCGGTCAGGTCTTTCATACCTATTCGAGCTATGGCCGCGGACTCGACATCCTGATCGGTGCCTACAACCTGCTCGACATCGCCCCCAGCGGCCGCAACGAGGACGGCCTGAAATACGGCATGGCCTGGGTTCGCCATCACGACAAATATGGCGCCGACTCCGTGCCGCGGGATAAATATGTGGAACCGAAAATTTCGGATTCGTGCTGCGATTAGGCCCCGACTCTCCGGCCAGAGAGCGGGAATTCGACAAGGCTTTTTAGGGGAGAAGAATCGAATGTCGCCCGAACTCAAATACCTTGCTTTGACGGCATTGCTCACCGGATCGCTCTGGATTCCGTACATCGTCTGTCAGGTGATGACCAACGGCACCTTGCAGACCACGAACTATATCGATCCAACACCGCGGCCGGTGCCGCTGTGGGGCCAGCGCGCCAACCGCGCGCATATCAACGCGGTGGAAACTTTCGCGCCCTTCGCGGCGCTGGTGATCCTGATCCAGCTTACCCAGAAGAACGATTCGATGACCGCATTCTGGGCGATGAGCTACTTCTGGATTCGGCTTGCCCACGCCGTCGTTTATATCGCCGCGATACCTTACGTGCGCACGATCCTGTTCGTGCTCGGCTATGTCTGTATTGTCGGGCTGTTCGTCGACTTGATGAAGTAGCTTACCTCGTCATTGCGAGCAGCAACGCGACGAAGCAATCCAGAGCAGGAAACTGGATTGCTTCGGCACTACGTGCCTCGCCATGACGACATCAAGGGCTATTCAGCGCGTCGGCACCGGCTTTTCGCCGCGATAGTCGTAGAAGCCGCGCTGGGTTTTGCGACCGAGCCAGCCGGCTTCGACGTACTTCACCAACAGCGGGCACGGCCGGTATTTCGAATCGGCCAGGCCCTCGTGCAGCACCTGCATGACCGAAAGGCAGGTATCGAGCCCGATGAAATCGGCGAGTTCGAGCGGTCCCATCGGATGATGCGCGCCGAGCCGCATCGCGGTGTCGATCGCCTCGACGTTGCCGACGCCTTCATACAGCGTGTAGATCGCCTCGTTGACCATCGGCAGCAAAATACGGTTGACGATGAAAGCGGGAAAATCCTCCGAAACCGCGATCTGCTTGCCGAGCTTGCCGACGAATTGCTTGGTGGCTTCGAAGGTGCCGTCGCCGGTGGCGATGCCGCGGATCACCTCGACCAGTTCCATGAGCGGCACCGGATTCATGAAATGAATCCCGATGAACCGCTCCGGCCGGTCGCTCGCCGACGCCAGCCGCGTGATCGAGATCGACGAGGTCGAGGTGCCGACGATCGCTTCCGGCTTGAGTGTCGCGCAAACCGCGGTGAAGATCTTGCGCTTGACCTCTTCCTTCTCGGTCGCCGCCTCGATCACCAGGTCGCAATCGCCCAGCTCGGCGAGCGTGTGTGCCGGGACGATGCGCTTGAGCGTGGCTTCACGGTCCTCGTCGGTGATGCGCTGGCGACTGACCTGCCGCGCCAGATTTCCGCTGATGGTGGCAAGTCCCTCGGAAATCCGCTCGACGGCGATGTCGTTGAGCAAAACATTGAAGCCGGCCAGCGCGCAAACGTGCGCGATGCCGTTGCCCATCTGGCCCGCGCCGATCACGCCGATCTTGCGGATATCGGGCGCCGCATCGTTGGGCGAATTGTTCCGCGCCTTCGGCCGTTCTTTCACATCGACCATCTTCGCCTGCTTTCTACGATGATCCCGCTCATCGTTCGACCGGTCAGCGGCCGCGTTTCTCCAATTCCTGCGCCAATTCCGGCAGCGCCTGATAGAGGTCCGCCACCAGTCCGAAGTCCGCTACCTGAAAGATCGGAGCTTCCTCATCCTTGTTGATAGCGACAATGACTTTCGAATCCTTCATTCCGGCCAGGTGCTGAATAGCACCGGAAATACCGACGGCGATATAGAGGTCCGGAGCCACCACCTTGCCGGTCTGGCCCACTTGCCAATCGTTCGGGGCATAGCCCGCGTCGACCGCCGCGCGCGAGGCGCCGACCGCCGCGCCGAGCTTGTCGGCGACTGGTTCTATATACTTGGTGAAGTTGTCCCGGTTTTGCATCGCCCGGCCGCCGGAAATGATGATTTTTGCCGAGGTCAGCTCGGGACGCTCCGACTTCGACAATTCCTCGCCGACAAAGCCCGATATGCCGGGATCGGCGGCAGCCGCGACGGTTTCGACCGGCGCCGCCGCGCCGCCCTCGCCGGTTGCCTGGAATGCCGCGGTCCGCACGGTGACGACGCGCTTGGGATCGTGCGAGCGCACGGTCTGAATGGCGTTGCCGGCATAAACCGGCCGCTCGAAGGTATCGGCGGCGACAACTTTGCTGATCTCGGAAATTTGCATCACATCGAGCAGCGCCGCGACCCGCGGCATGATGTTCTTTCCGTTCGTCGTCGCCGGCGCAATGATGGTTTCGTAAGGGCCGGCGAGCGAGACGATCAAGGCGGCCGTCGGCTCCGCCAGCATATGCTCGTAAGCCGATGCGTCGGCGAGCAGAACTTTCGTAACTCCATCGAGCTTGGCCGCCGCGTCGGCGGCCGGCTTGCATCGGTGTCCAGCAACCAGGATGTGCACCTCGGCGCCTATCGCCTTGGCTGCCGTCAGCGTCTTGTTGGTCGCGTCCTTGAGCGATTGATTGTCGTGCTCGGCCAGCAGCAAAGTCGCCATCAGATTGCTCCGACGTTTTTGAGCTGGTCGACCAGTTCGGCGACGGTCTTGACCTTGACGCCGGCCTTGCGGACCGGCGGCTCGGCGGTCTTCACCACTTCCAGCCGCGGCTTGACGTCGACGCCGTAGTCGGCGGCGCTCTTGTCGTCGATCGGCTTTTTCTTCGCTTTCATGATGTTCGGCAGCGATGCGTAGCGCGGCTCGTTAAGGCGCAAATCCGTGGTCACGATCGCCGGCAGCTTGAGCTTGACCGTCTGCAGGCCGCCGTCGACCTCGCGCGTCACCAGCAGCTGCTCACCGTCGATCGCGACCTTCGAGGCGAAGGTTCCCTGCGGCCAGCCGAGCAGAGCCGCAAGCATCTGGCCGGTCTGGTTGGAGTCGTCGTCGATCGCCTGCTTGCCCATGATGATGAGGCCGGGCTTTTCGGCGTCGGCAATCGCCTTGAGGATTTTGGCCACCGCGAGCGGCTCGGCGCTGCCTTCCACCTTCACCAGAATGCCGCGGTCCGCGCCCATCGCCAGCGCGGTACGAATTGTTTCCGAAGCCTGCGCCGGTCCGATCGAGACGGCGATGATCTCGGTTGCCTTGCCGGCTTCCTTGAGCCGGATCGCTTCTTCGACGGCAATCTCGTCGAACGGATTCATCGACATCTTGACGTTGCCGAGCTCGACGCCCGAACCGTCGGACTTCACGCGGATTTTCACGTCCTTATCGACCGCCCGCTTCACGGGCACCAGGATTTTCATGGCGTCTTTCGGCTTTCCGTCAGCCCTCCCGCGAGCGCGGGAATTCCGGCTTTGCTGCGGTGCGGGAAAGTACCGGCGCGCGCGCTCTCGGTCAACGGATCGGGCGGGCGAAGGGCAGCGAAGAGGACAGCCCGCCATCCACCGGAAAGGCCACCCCGTTGACGTAAGAGGACTCGTCGCTGGCAAGAAACAACGCCATCGCCGCTATTTCCTCCGGTGCGCCGGCCCGCTGCAGCGGATTGAGCTGGCCGATTTTGGCCGACGTGCCGCGCTGCTTGGCCCCCTCGAAGATCGGCTTGGTCATCCCGGTCTCGATCAGCCCCGGGCAAATGGCGTTGACGCGAACGCCGGTGCCAAGGAGTGCGGTCGCCGCCGTCTGGGCCAGACTGATGACGCCGGCCTTGCTGGCGCTATACGGAGCGCCGCCCGCGTTGGCCCGCAGACCCGCGACCGAAGCGGTAAGCACGATCGATCCTTTGCCGTTTTTGATCATCTGCGGCGCGCAATGTTTGATCGCCAGGAACGGGCCCAGCAGGTTGGTCTGCAAAATTCTCAGCCAGTAATCCGGGGTTTGCTCCAGCAAGGGCGGTGGAACCATGCCGCCCGAAATGCCGGCATTGGCGTAGATGACGTCGAGCCTGCCGAACGACCGCAGGGCGAGGTCGACGAACTCCTTGACCTGATCTTCGTTGCCGACATCGGCGCTGGTGCCCTGCACGCCGCCGCCGCCATGGCTGATCGTTTTTACCGTTACGTCCAACTCGGCGGAATTCTGATCGACCACCACGACGCGAGCGCCTTCGCGGGCAAACAGGATCGCGCTGGCGCGGCCGATGCCGCTCGCCGCGCCGGTTACGATCGCGACTTTGCCGTCGAGCCGGCCTGCCACATCGCTCTCCCTGATCGAGGTTGCCTAGCGGTTGGCGCCCGGTTTCCACAACATGTCGCGATCGCCCTTGTCGTTGGCGAAACGGGCGGCAACGAACAGATAATCGGACAGTCGATTGACGTATTGCAACACCTCCGGCGTGACGCTTTCGCCGGGATTGTCGGCGAGTTCGGCAATCAGCCGCTCCGCACGCCTGCAGACCGTGCGGGCGAGATGCAGATACGCAGCCGCTTCATAGCCGCCGGGAAGCACGAAAGATTTCAACGGTGTCAACTCGCCGTTGAGCAGGTCGATCTGCTGTTCGAGCCAAGCCACCTGTGCCGCGGTAACGGTGAGCCGCGCGCCGCCCGGCCCTTTGCCCTTGCCCGGCGTGGCAAGGTCGGCACCGACGTCGAACAGATCGTTCTGGATGCGCGAGAGCGCGCTATGGATCGAATGCTCGCCGGCCGTATAAAGCCGCGCCACGCCGATGACGGCGTTGGTCTCGTCGATCGTGCCGTAAGCGGCCACCCGTAGATCGTATTTCTTGCGCCGCTCGCCGGTGCCGAGCGCGGTGGTGCCGTCGTCGCCGGTGCGGGTATAGATTTTGTTGAGCACGACCACGTGCGCCCTCCGTCGCTATTTGGAGATCGCCCAGATCGTGGCCATGATGATGACGATGGCGATGAACTGCAGAAGCACGCGAAGCCGCATCAGTTTCTGCGACATGTTGCCGGAGCCGCCTCGCATCATGTTGACGAGACCGGCCAGCAGCACAAGGGCCACGGCACCGATGGCGATGGGAACGAGACCGTGCGACAGGAACGTGGCCATAAGACGTTTGTAGCCTAGATTGCGCGGCGGCGAAATGCTGAAGCGGCATTTCATCTGCCGAATTCCACTGCGGCAGGCTTACGCAGGTTACCGGGTACAGGGGCGTGCGTTCTTGCCGGAAACCGCCAGGCAAGCAATCAGTCAGCCTCGGTTACAACCAGTAACCCAGGGTAGGAGCCCGATGGCGGCTGCCGGCCGGATCACGCCGCACGGCGGACCGATGGCGGTTTGTTCAATTGCTGCCGTCGAGCAGCCGCCGAGCGATCACCTGCGCCTGGATTTCGGCGGCGCCTTCGAAAATGTTGAGAATGCGGGCGTCGCAGAGGATGCGGGATACCGGGAATTCAAGGGCAAATCCGTTGCCGCCATGGATTTGCACGGCGTTGTCGGCGGCGGCCCAGGCGACGCGTGCGGCCAACAGTTTCGCCATGCCGGCTTCGAGGTCGCAGCGGCGCCCGGAGTCCTTCTGCCGTGCGGCATGATAGGTGAGTTGGCGAGCAATCAGGATCTCCGCCGCCATCATCGCGAGCTTGTCGGCGACACGGGGAAATTCCGCGATCGGCACGCCGAACTGCACGCGCGCAATCGCATAGTTGCGCGCCTGTTCGAGGGCTGCCTGCGCCACACCGATGGCGCGCGCCGCGGTCTGGATGCGCGCCGATTCGAACGTCGCCATCAGTTGCTTGAAGCCGAGACCCTCGACGCCGCCCAGGAGGTTCTCGGCCTTCACCGTGAAGCCGTCGAAAGCGATCTCGTATTCCTTCATACCGCGATAGCCGAGCACCTCGATCTCGGTGCCCGACATCCCGGCGGCGGGGAACGGATCGGCGTCGCTGCCGCGCGGCTTTTCCGCCAGCAGCATCGAGAGGCCGCGATAGCCTTTTTCGTTCGGATCGGTGCGCACCAGCAACGTCATCAGGTCGGCGCGGACCGGATGGGTGATCCAGGTCTTGTTGCCGTAGACCTTGTAGACGTCGCCGCTGCGGACGGCGCGGGTCTTCAGCGAAGCCAGGTCCGAGCCGGTGTTCGGCTCGGTGAATACCGCCGTCGGCAACACCTCGCCGGAGCCGATCTTCGGCAGCCACTTGCGCTTCTGCTCCTCGGTGCCGCTGCCGAGAATGAGTTCGGCCGCGATCTCGGAGCGGGTGCCGAGCGAACCGACGCCGATATAGCCGCGCGAAAGCTCCTCGGACACGACGCACATCGACTCTTTGCCAAGCCCCATGCCGCCGTATTCTTCGGGGATGGTGAGCGAGAACACGCCGAGTTCGGACATTTGCGCGATGACATCGAGCGGAATGTATTGATTGCGCAGATGCCATTCCTGCGCGTGCGGCACCACCTGACCGTCGGCGAATTTGCGCATCTCGTCGCGAATGGAATCGAGCGTATCGTCGAGGCCGGCGGTGCCGATACCGGCGTCGCCGTGCTGACGCATCAGTTCGGCAAGCCGCGCGCGGCGGGGCGCGGTGTTGCCGTAAACGATCAGATGCTCGACCGCGGGATTGATGCGAGCGGCCACCATCGCGCTGGTGACGCCGAGGTCGCCGAGCCGGACGATCTCGCTTTGGCTCATCAGAATGCCGCCGACGATCTGCGCCAGATATTCGCCGGCGCCGATCCGCACCAGCAGGTCCTCGATCTCGCCGAAGCCGCCGGTGGCGGCAAGCCGCTGCGCGTAAGCCGCAAGCTGGCGGATCGCTTCAACGTAAGTCGCCAACCAGGCAACCCCGTGAGTAGCGCGTTGCTCTTTATCGACGAGGCGCGCGCTGGCGCGGCCCTCCCGCACCACCTTTTCCGCGACGGCCCGTCGCGCATCGTCCAACAGCGCCTCAACGGCGGCGGCCGCTTGCGCAAGCGTTGCGATCAATTCGTTCTCGGCGGGCTTGGAAGAGGCAAGCGCCATAAACGGCTCCGATGAAATTTAAGTCGCAAGCGATCCGGATAAGTCGCAGCGACCCGGACCGCGGC
>JAGXAC010000270.1 GCA_019075925.1 Hyphomicrobiales bacterium
CGCTGCATTTAAATCTGCTGACTTTGCATTCCGCCAAGGGATGCGAATATGACGTCGTGATCATGGTGGGGCTCGACCTCGGGAGCTTGCCCTGGCGCAATGAGGCGCCAGCCGCCCGCCGTGAAAGCCGACGGCTATTCTACGTCGGGCTTACGCGGGCGCGCGACGAGATTCACATGCTATATTCCGGTTTTGTGGATACGCCGCGCGGGCGGATGCATTGGGGGCGCTCACCCTTTTTGGACGAGCTTGAAGAGCGCATGCAGGAGGCGGAGGGCGACGAGTAAATGCTGTCATTCCGCGAGGCCCAAGCCGTCGAAGACATAGCCGACCTTTCACATGCCTTTCTTCCTGGCAGTGGAAATTCCCAGACGGCGTTTCCAATCGCAGCGGCGCAGGCCGGCCACGGTGCGCTCCGGCTCGTCAGAGAGCAAATCGATGGGAGCTTTAAGCCCCGTCGCCATCCAGCCCACTCTGCATTGCGGAGCTCTCGTTGGCCTCCATAGGGATTTTCATCGGCGCGCCGATTGAGCATGCTTCTGAGCGGGCCACGCTGAAGCGCGCCTATGAATTTCTGTCGGCTCAAGGCATTCCGGCCGTCATCCTTGCGAATATGAATCTTGGCGACCGGCAGCTCGATCTTGTCATCGCAATTGAAGGCGCCGCGCTGGTCACCGAGTCAAAAGGCTTCACTTCGGCCGTGCGCGGCGGCCACAACGGCGATTGGGAAGCCCAGCTTGCTTCCGGCGCTTGGAAAAAATTCGTAAATCCGTATCTCCAGGCCATCGGCGAGAAGCTTGCGCTGCGTGATGCGATGCGAAGCTTCGCCGGAGCAGATGTTCCTTATCCGAGTGCGGCCCTGATCTTCGTTCCAGCCGTCCCTCCGGGTTCGACGATCCCGCCGGGTGATTTCAAGGTTTCGATCGGTGGCCTCGATGAACTTCCGGCGTTTATCACATCGATGAAGCGCGGCGGCTGGTCGTTGGATCAGTGGCGCGCCTTCGCGGCCCACCATCGCTTGCTCGCGGTACCGTCAGTCGACGCGGCCTTGAGCCCGCAATTGCTCGATGCCGAGCAGTTGCTCGGCGCTTACGGTGAAGCATTCATCCGAACCTACGGCGGACCTGCGTCAGAGATGGTCCCCATGTTATGCGTTTGGGAAAGCGAAGAGCTTTCGTCGGAGGTCGTGCTGGACCGCTCCGTGCGGGACGATAACGTATTGCTGACAGGGCCTTCAGGATGCGGCAAGAGCCTGCTCTCCTACAGCATCGGGCTCGCCGGATTAGCGCGCGGAAATGTACCGATCGTCGTGCCGGCGAAAGATTTTGAAGGAAACTTGCGCGATGTGGTGAATCGTGAGACCGCCTTGCTCGAGGCGAGTTCTGCTGCTGCGGTGATTTCCGCAGCGCGGCGGCTGAACCGCCGACTTATGCTTGTTGTGGACGGCTACAACGAATGCACGCCAGGAGAACGACAGCGCTTGACGCGAAGTATTGCTGCGGCCGTGAGGCGGTATGATGCGCGAGCTGTCATCTCCAGTAGGATGCCGCTTGAGCGCGGCGATCTTCTACCCGCACGCAGCTACGCAGTACGGATTCCCAACATCAAAACAAAACTGGCCATCGCGCAACGGGCGGCCGGCGGCGTTTCTGCCGAACCGTTTGCGGACCTGCTCGGCACCGTCGGAAGCGGTCTTGAAGCGAAGATGATCGGGCAGTTGGGACAGCAGTTGCCGCCCGACACCAGCAGGTATGGTCTGTTCGATGCCTATGTGCGCGAACGGCTCGGCTCTGCCGCCTCCGATGGCATTCGCGCTCTATCCCGCATCGCTGGAATGATGACCGAGCGCATAAGTTTCGGCCTTTCGGTCCGCGAGCTAGATCGCCTGTCAGACCGCGAAGGGGTATCGGGCGCTTTATTGCAGACGCTTGCAGACGCAAACATTCTGGGCAGGCGTGGCGACCGTGTGCATTCTTTCAGGACAGCATTCGCACGTTCGAAATGGCCTACGCAGCGTTGGCGCGCTTGCGCTGCCCTTTGCCTGACCGGTCGGCCGAAGCGGTTTCCGCAGCGGACCATGCGCTGCTGGCTTGTGGCCGGCTTCTCTACTGGCTGAATCGCGACGACCTTCCATTTTCGGAACGCAAGTCGAGTTGTGCAGCCGCGCTCGCCATCCTGTCGCGCCATGAAACCGGTGTCGCGGCTGCCGTCGTTGGGGAATTCTTCAGGTCGGACCACATGTTCGCGGAAAGCGCTCGGATGCTTCCAGGTTCGGAGTCGGTGGTGACCTCTTTTGGACAGTTCTTCCCCGATGAGATCGCGGCGATCTACCGCGCGGCCCTTGAAAAGCCGACCCTTCAATCCGGGTATTTCGAGTTCTTCCGCATCGAAGACGTGATCGAAAAGGCATTGGTGAATGTGGGGCGGTTCGGAAGCGCGAGCGACATTCCGCTGCTTCGTGCTTGGTCGATCTATCCT
>JAGXAC010000271.1 GCA_019075925.1 Hyphomicrobiales bacterium
TGTGTCGTAGTAACGAGCATACCAGCGAAATAAGCTGCGAAACATGCAGCCGCGAGCGTGAGAACGGAAATCACGAAACCAACTATTTCCAGTACCTTCTTATATGTGGGATTGTGATCGGAGCAGTGCCCGCAATTTTGGCTCTTTACCTCGGGCATATTGGTATTCCGGGGATCAGCGACCGAAACGCTTTCGTGATCGCTATCGCGGGCGCTCTCGGGATTCTTACGATATTGGTGTCCTCTTTTATTCTTGGACATTTAGCAGCCGTTAATCGCCGTTCCGAAAATGTTGGCATTCATTCGGTTGTTGTATCGGAACTGAAACTCGGCAACGTAGAGCGGCAGATATTTCTGACTGACTTTGTGGAAGCTCCCCATGATGCCGCGTTTGAAGATCGACCAGAAACCCTCAATCGTGTTCGTGTGAATGGCACCGACGACGTGCTGTCCTGCTTTGTGATCGACAACGCCGTGCGGGTATTTGCGACCGATGCGCTGATACCCGGCGTAAGCGTCGGTGCAGATCAGGCTCACTCTTGTCGAGACAGTTTCGCGGATAAACTTTTCGAGCGTTTCACGGTTGGTGCGCCCGATCACGCGAGCGACCACATTGCCTTTGCGCTTCACCGCACCGATGACCGGGATCATGTCGTTGCGGTGACCGCGGCGCTTGTCCCAATGCCGGTTGCCGTCTTTCCCGCCGATGAAAGTCTCGTCCACCTCAACGATGCCGCCCAATTTGACTGCCGGCTCCATGAGCGCAGTGCGGATTTTGTGCGTCATGTTCAGAGCGGTTTCGTAGGAGCCGAACCCCATCTGCCGCTGAATTTGCAGACTGGAAATTCCCTTTTTGCTGGTGAGCATCAGGTGAACGACCTTGAACCAGTCGCGCAGCGGTTTGTTCGTGTTCTCGAAGATCGTCCCGGCGATAACCGAGAACCGATAACCGCGATCAGGAGCGCAAGCGTAGCATTGCCACTTGAAGGCCATCGAACCGACCGGAAAGACTTTCATGGCGCCACAGCGCGGGCAGACGACGCCCTGCGGCCATCGCCGGGCGACCAGATACGCCTTGCAGGCTTCCTCGTCGGGAAACGTGGCCTCGAATTGGCCTTCGGTCATCTGGTGGACGGGCTTGGGTCGCTTGGTCCTAGCCATTTTCCGCTTCCTCAATCTGGAGCCTGAACAATGGCATATCCTGCCGGACCAGTCAAATCCCAGACAATCGCCCTGCGCCCTCCGGGCGCTCTAACACCTTGAACTGAAAGCCATAAATCCGGATTGCCGCGTTAACCATATCGCCAGAGCGGCGGTGCCCAGGACTCTGGAAAACCCCTTAACTGCTTGGCCTTGGCTATCTTTTGCCGCATTGGACGGTTAACCGTTATGAGGTCGGGGGTGGGGTGACTCAAGTTTGCGTTAACCCTTCCCATACAGATTGCGTTCGGTCGTTCGCGCCGGGGTGGTGGCTGCGAGCGCTGTATAACGTGTCAACGTGGGGACGCCGGTGCCGGGTGGGGCGCGCCTGAAGACCTGTCGTATTGTTGCGGGGCAGATCGCCGCTTCGTGCGGTTTTGCCGCCCTCGTCCTATTGTTCGGCGTGCGCGGCTTGCAGAACGCCGTCGCCGAAGGCGACACCCGCACCATCTCGCTGCATCACATCCATACCGGCGAAGACATCACCATCACCTTCAAGCGCAACGGCCGCTACGACGACGCGGCGCTTGAGAAGCTCAACTGGTTCCTGCGCGACTGGCGCAAGCAGCAGGAAACCAAAATGGATCCGCACCTGATCGATCTGGTGTGGGAGGTAGAGCGCGAGACCGGAACGAAACAGCCGATCTGGGTGGTGTGCGGTTATCGCTCGCCGGAGACCAATGCGATGCTGCGGCGGCGAAGCGGCGGCGTCGCCCGCTTCTCCCAGCATATGCTTGGCCACGCCATGGATTTCTACATTCCAGGCGTCAATCTCGAACAGCTCCGCGAGATCGGCCTGCGCCTGCAGCGCGGCGGCGTCGGCTTCTATCCGACTTCCGGCTCGCCGTTCGTGCATATGGATACCGGCGGGGTGCGCATGTGGCCGCGCATGTCGCGCGAGCAGTTGATGCACGTCTTCCCGGACGGCCGCACCGTCCACATCCCGACCGACGGCCGTCCCCTGCCCGGCTATGCGCTGGCGCTCGCCGACATCCGCGCGCATGGCGGCACGCCGTCGGGTTTGTTGCTTGAACAGGCGCGTGAATCAGGCGTGAACGTCGCCGACAACGGCCTCCCCGTCCAGCCGCCGCCCCGTTTCACGTCGATCGCCAAATTCCTCGGCCTTGCGCACGACGACGAGGATGAGGACGCGAGTGCGCCGGTAGCGGTCGCCGCCAACACGCCGGCGCCGGCCCGCGAACCGCTGCGGCTACGCGCCAAGGCGGCGGTCGCCGCCGCCGTCGACCGCGCCGAGGACAAGCTGGCGCGCGCCAA
>JAGXAC010000272.1 GCA_019075925.1 Hyphomicrobiales bacterium
AAACGGCTCGGCCATCGGCTTGCCGCAGATCGGGCAATGGGCGCGGCGTGAACTGTCTGACATCAGCCAAATATGGAACCGGGAACGCTCCGCGCCAACTCCTGCGTTCCGTCCGCCCGAGGTGCGAGCCATCAGCGCGATCACGCGCGTTGACGCGCTATGGCTTGCCTCGGACGGCGACGGCCCCGGCGCCTCGGCTGCATGCCTCGAGGGCCGCCTTCGGTGGCCTACTCAGGATGACGGAAAAACAAATACTGTCTTTACAGCGCGTTGAGCCAGCCGAAATGGATCGGGTAGCCTTCGCCGCCAAGCAGGGCCAACGTCTCGTAGAGCGGCAGCCCGACGATGTTGGAATATGAGCCGACGATCTTGACGATGAACGACCCGGCGATGCCTTGCGCCGCATAACCGCCGGCCTTGCCGCGCCATTCGCCGGACGCCAAATAGGCTTCAATGTCTTCGGCCGATAGCCGCTTGAACCGAACCCGCGTTTCGACCAGGCGCTGACGAAACGTCTCCCGCGGCGTCACCAGGCAGATCGCGGTGTGAACGCGGTGATTGCGCCCGGACAATAGCCGCAGACATTGCGCCGCTTCGTCGAGCAATTCCGCTTTCGGCAGGATGCGCCGGCCCACCGCCACGACCGTGTCGGCGGCAAGCACGAAGGAGCCTTTCAGTTCCTCGTCGATGCGCACCATCGCCAGCGCCGTCTCGGCCTTCTGCCGGGCCAGCCGGGTGGCACATGCGCGCGGCAATTCGCCCCGTTTCGGCGTCTCGTCGATGTCGGCCGGGCGCAGCGCGTCGGGCTCGATGCCGGCCTGATTGATCAGCGAGAGCCGGCGCGGCGAGCCGGAGGCGAGCACGAATTTCGGACGGCCGATCATTTGGAACGGTCACTAGCGGATGACGTGCGATTCCACAACCATTCACTCATTCACCGGCCGCGGCCGCGCGAACCGCTCCCGCAGTCTGCTCATCAGCTGGTCGCGGACCGCACGATAGGCATCGAGCCGCTGCTCGCGACTGCCGTCAACGTCGGTCGGATCGGCGGTCGGCCAATATTCCACGTCGGCGGCGCTGACGCGGGTGAGTTCGAGCGCCCGATGGTGGGCTTCCGGCGACAGCGTGATGATCAGATCGAAATTCAGACCTTCCAGATCGTCAAGCTCCTCGAATGTGACCGGCTTATGCCGCGAAATGTCGACGCCGATCTCGGCCATGACCGCGACCGCGAACGGATCGAGGTCGCCTTTGCGGACGCCGGCGGAGCCGACATAGATCGCGCGGCCGAACAGTTGCGCGAACAAGCCGGCCGCGATCGGGGAGCGCACGGAGTTGAAACCACAGGCAAACAACACCGCCAGGGGTTGGGTAGCGGCTCGGGTCGGCGGCGCCGGCATCGCCGCTCATCCCTTCCAGTGCAGCACCGTCACCAGCGTGAACAGTCGCCGCGCGGTGTCGAAATCGAGTTCCACTTTGCGTTTGAGACGCTCCATCAACACCCGCGAGCCGTCGTCGTGCAGCGAGCGGCGCGCCATGTCGAGCGCTTCGATACGATCGGGGGTCGCGCCGCGGATCGCCGCATAGTAGCTGTCGCAGACGGTGAAATAGTCCTTCACGATGCGGCGGAACGGCGCCAGCGACAAGAGATGCGCGATCACCGGCTTGCCGTTTTCGAGACGGATGTCGAAAACAAGCCGACTGCCGTCGATGGCGATGTTGAGCACGTAAGGCCCACCCGCATGGTTGCTCGGCCGAAACGAATTGCCCTCGATCAGATCGTAAATCGCGACGGCGCGTTCGTGCTCGATGTCGGGGCCGGACCGCCCGATCGAGTTTTCGTCGAGCGTGACCGCTACCAGACGGCCGGTTTGGCGTTTATCCGGATTGTCGCGCGCCATGAGCGGCCATCAGAGCATGATCCGGAAAAGTGGAAGCCGATTTTCCGAAAGCATCATGCTCCACTCCGCCTGTTGAGCCGGATGGCGACCGAGCGGGCGTGCGCTTCGAGTCCCTCGGCGTTGCCGAGCGTGATCGCCGCGTCGGCGAGCGCACGCAGTTGTTGCGGACCGCATTTGAGAATGGACGTGCGCTTCATGAAATCGAGCACGCCCAGCCCGGACGAGAACCGTGCCGAGCGCGCCGTCGGCAGCACGTGGTTCGATCCGGCGACGTAATCGCCGATCGCCTCCGGCGTGTGCGAGCCGATGAAGATGGCGCCGGCATTGCTGACGCGCTTGACGAGCGCTTCACCGTCGGCGGCGGCGATTTCCAGATGTTCGGGGGCGATCGCATCGACCAGCGGCACTGCTTGTTCCAGATCGTCGGTGAGGATCACCGCGCCGAAGTCGCGCCACGACGCGGCGGCGATCTTGCCGCGGGCGAGGTTTTTCAGCGCGCCCTCTACCGCCCGTTCGACGGCGGCGGCGAGCGTCGCGTCGTCGGTGATCAGGATCGCCT
>JAGXAC010000273.1 GCA_019075925.1 Hyphomicrobiales bacterium
GGCGGCGAGTTTCGGCGAGGCGGTGTTCACCATGGTGTCCGACGATGCCGCCGTTTTGGCAGTGGTCAACGAGCCGGGCGGCATCAAGGAGTCGCTGCCGAAGGGCGGCGCGCATATTTGCGCCGGCACGCACAGCGTTGCCGCCATTCAGAAGCTGACCCAACTCCACGGCGACGCCGGCCAGGTTCTGATCGCAACGCCGATGCTTGGGCGGCCGGACGTGGTGGCCGCCGGCAATGCCGGCATCCTGATCGGCGGGCCGCCGGCGAAGGTCGCGCAGTTTCAGCCGCTGTTTGCGGCGCTTGCCGGCCGCGTCGCCGAATCCGGCGATGCGCCGGTCACCGCCGCCGCGATCAAGATCGCCAACAATTTCGTGCTGGGCTGCGCCATCGAGGCGATGGGCGAGGGCATTGCGCTGACCCGCAAATACGGCGTCAAGCCGGACGTGTTTTACCGGGTTATCACCGACGGCCTGTTCAATTGCTGGGCGTACAAGACCTACGGCAAGTTCATCGTCGACGAGCAGTATCTTCCCGCCGGCCAGCGCGCGGTGAACGGTCTCAAAGATGCAAATCTCGCGCTTGCCGCCGGCGAAGCGGTCGGCGTGCCGCTGCCGTCGGGAAATGTCTGGCGCGACCGCCTGGTCAGCGCGGTGGCGCACGGCGAGGGCGAGCACGACTGGGCGGTGATGGCGAAGGCTCAGGCGCGCGCGAGCGGATTGGTGAAGTAAGGCCCTGCTCGTCATTACGGAGGAGCGATGATGACGAAGCAATCCAGAATCTCGGAAAGCCGCCCTGGATTGCTTCGCTGACGCTCGCAATGACGCGACTCGATAATGACGGCCTAGCCGAACATCGCTTTGCGGCGTTCAAGGCTGGCGGCCGGCCAAAGCTTTTTGGAGTCGTAATACGCCTCGAAGGCCGGCACGCCGTCGGGCAACGCGATCCACGGCAACTTGGAGCGGACGTAGATGTGCACGTCCGGCGTCAGCGCCACCGGATCGTCGAGCGTGCCGATGCGCACGAAGCTCAGCTTGTCGGCGCCGCCATAGTGACTCCAGACCGCCGTCTTGCAGGACGGACAGCGATGGATGAGGTGCGGGCGGCCGCTATCCGTCGGTACGCCGATCGATTCGGTGCTGCCGGACAACAAGGCGACCCGATCGGTCTCGATCAGCGCGTTGAGCACGAAGGCGCTGCCGGTCTGCCGCTGGCAGTCGCGGCAGTGACAGCAATGTACGAACATCGGCGCCGAGGCGAGCCGGTAGCGCACGGCACCGCAGGCACAGCCGCCTTCGAGTTGATCGGGCATGCGTTAGCCTCTACCGTTGCAGTTCCTGCCTCGTCATGTCCGGCACAAGGCCGGCCATGACGCTCAGACTCAGCCAAACGCGCCCTTGTAATCCTCGACGAATTGCCGCGTCGTGAGCGGCGGCCGTTTGGCGATCTCTTCGATCGCCTTGGTGTTCTCTTTCGAGAAGCCGCCGGCATTGCCGATTTTCGCGATGGTGACGAGATGCTTCACCAGCCAGTCCGGCATGTTGCGCGCCTTCATCGCCGCCTCGTTTTGTTCGATCGTCACCGGCACGTAAGTGACCGGCCGGCCGAGCACCGCGGTGAACACTTCGGCAAATTCGGCATTGGTGGTGCGCTTGCCGGTGAATTCATATGTTCTGCCCGCGTGCGGCGCTGGATCGATAAGGATGCGCGCGCCGACCGCGCCGGTGTCGCGCACGTCGGTCCAGGCGATCGGAAAATCGGCCGGATACGGCATGACGATCCTGCCGTCGGATTTGATCGAAGCCGCCTGGCCGAGCAGGTTCTGCATGAATAGGCCGGGACGCAGGATCGTCCACTTGATGTTGCTCTCCTTGAGATGCTGCTCGATCGCGGCGTGACCGCGGCCGATGTCGGATTCGGAGTCGGCCCGCGCGACCGAGGCGCCGCCGGAGACGCGCACGAGATATCCGGCGCCCGCGCTGAGCGCGGCGTCGAGCACGTTGTTCTGCTGCTCGACCATGCCGGGATTATGCCCGGTGACCACGAATACGGCGGTTACGCCGGTCAGCGCCTTCGCCAGCGCCGCCTTGTCGGCAAGTTCGGCGACGGCGGTTTTCGCGTCGGCGCCCAGCACCTCGCGCGCCTTGTCGGCGTTGCGCACGACGCACACCGGGTTTTGCCCCAGCACGCGCAATTCTTTCACCACCGCCCGGCCGGTATTGCCGGTCGCACCCACTACAGCAATCGTCATGGTTGTTTCCTGCCCACTCGCTCTGTCGGTTTCACGTGCCTGTTGTCGCACGCCTATTGGCGTGAAAAACCCCGTTTGCGCAAGCCGCGCCATGCGCTAATTGTCTTATACAACAAGCGCGCCGGGAATTTTCGCCAATCGCCAAAAGCCGCGCGCGGTCGCCGCAAGACGATGAGGAAACGCCGATGAAATACAACCGCAAGC
>JAGXAC010000101.1 GCA_019075925.1 Hyphomicrobiales bacterium
GACTTCCTTGTGCGATTGTGGCGATGAAGCGGCCGTGAGACACTACGGCGCGCGGGAACTGCTTGACGCCGGGTGGCGCTGGACCTTAGCTTGTACGTTGCGCTTCGGGGATCGTCGGAAGGGGGAAATAAATGGTGCTTCGATCGACGCAGCTTTATTTCGCGGCCATCGCTTTGGCAATTGCGGCCGTCTCCATGATCGCCCCCGCAGCACGTGCGTTCACCCAGGAAAACCTCAATGTGAATGGAAGTGGCGGCTCAAGGTTTGCCGATCCTGACGATCAGGTCAATCACTTCGGCCAAGGCATTCAGCCGTTCGGCTCGGGCGGCCCGGTGGTTCAATTCGGAGCACAGGGGCAGGGGCAGTCGATCCCGTCGTTCTCGCCATACCGCGGATTTCAGGGTGGCATGAACAGTGGCCCGCCGCCGCAACCTTACGCAATGCCGCTCGGCAACGGCAATTGAAGCATCGCTTCCGTCAAAATCGGGTCGTGGTCGTCAGTTCTATTTGCGGAACGCGTGCAGCGGCGCCGCGCGTGTGCGAACGGCGCGGATCAACCGCGCTATGCGCCGTTTTTCACACCTCCGCCCAATAGCGGATGAGCCAGGAGCGTTCCGCCGTAGATAGGTCAGAATGTTGAAAGATTGATTGGCGATGAAAGCAAGCCGCAGTCCGACGTTGGTCGGGACTGCTCCTGCTTCGACATTCGTGCAGCAGCACGCAATAGCCGACATGAGATTGGATTTCAGCAAATTTTCTTGCGCACGCGGCTCGCTTGTCGGCGAACGCCGCAGCTCCCGCGGAGGGACATGCTTATTCCGATTATTGTCCGCGCAGCTTCGCCAGCAATTCCGCAGTCGGATAAGAGTCGGCGGGCAGTCCAAATTTGATCTGCACGGCCTTGACTGCTTCCCGGGTCTTTAATCCCATGAATCCGTCGATTGTTCCGACGTCGTAACCTGCATGCGTGAGCAAAGCTTGCATCTCCTTGACCTCGGTGAAGGAGAGTGCCGGCGGCGGCGTGCCACGGACAAGCGCCGGCGCTCCGGCAATGCGGGTCGCCAGATAGGCGGCCGTCGACGAATAAACCAGCGAATTGTTCCATTGCAGATAGACTTGGAAATTCGCATAGACGAGGAACGCCGGACCGAACCGCCCCATCGGCAGGAGCAGCGAGGCGGGCAAGTTGTCGGCAGGCAGCGGCCGCCCGTTGACGAAGGTAACGCCGTAGCTTGCCCATTTGGCGCGCGGCAGCGAGGTTGAGAGGTCGGCTTGCCCCCACGGTAAGTTCATCGGCACGCGAACTTCAGTCAGCCACGGCTCGCCGCGTTTCCAGCCGAGGCCATGCAGATAGCTTGCGGTCGAGGCCAGCACGTCGGGAACGCTGTGAATAAGATCGCGTTTGCCGTCGCCGTCGAAATCGACGCCGTATCGGTTGTACTCCGACGGCATCATCTGCGTCTGCCCGAGTTCGCCCGCCCACGAACCGATCATCTCGTCGGGCACGAGATCGCCGCGATCGATCAGCCGGAGCGCATCGAGAAGCTGCGCGCGGAATCGGTCGCTGCGCCGGCAGTCGTAAGCGAGCGAGGCGATTGCGGAGAGGGAATGGTATTTCCCCATATTGGCGCCGAAATCGCTTTCGAGCGCCCAGAACGATACGATCACCGGGGCGGGTACGCCGAATTGCTGCTCGATGTGCGCAAAGGTCGCCGCGTGCGTCTTGATCAGCTGTTGACCGCGCTGGATGCGATAGGCGGCCGCCATGCGGCCGGCAAATTCCAGAAAGGTCTGGCTGAATACGCGTTGGCCGCGGTCAATGTTGACGATTTTCTGGTCGTAGGTGAGTGACGGCGCGGCGGCGGCGATGGCGCGCTGCGATATTCCCTGCGCCGCCGCCTCGCGTTCGAAGGCGGCAAGCCAGGACGCGTAGCTTCCGCTGGTGCGGCAGGGCGCCGCGTGTGCGACGCTGGCGGCAACAGCGCAGGCTAGCAGCACCGCCGTACCGAACCTCTGGCGTTTCCCGCCGCTCCTCACAATGCCACCGCGCCCGATTTCAAATACCAATCGAGGATTTCCTCACCTGTCCAATACACCACACCGTCGAAACGGTGGGCGTAATCGTAGATTTGTTCGAGATATTTGATCCGATGCGGTTGCCCGCTGATGTAGGGATGGATGGCAAGGGCCAGGATTTTCGCACGCTTCTCGCCCTCGGCATACAACCGGTCGAACTGATCGATGACGCGGCGCGACAGATATTCGCTTTCGTGGTGCTGGATGATCATCATCGGAATGTCATTGAGCTCGACCGAGTAGGGGAGCGTCAACAACGGGCCGGCGGCGGTGCGGATCATGGTCGGTTCGTCGTCATAAACCCAATCGCCGATATATTTGACGCCTGCACCGGCGAGAATTTCCGGCGTATCGTAGGTTTCGGTAAGCCCCGGACCGAGCCAGCCGAGCGGTCGCTTGCCATTGAAACGCTCGATGATATCGAGCGAGCGCGTCACCATCGCCCTTTGATCGGGTTCGGCGTGGATCGGTCCCTGTTCGTAGGAATGGCCCATGAATTCCCACCGCCGCGTGCGCGCTTCCTCGGCGACCCGCGGATAATCTTCGCAAACACGCGCATTGAGTGCGAGTGTCGGCCGGATGTTCAGCCGTTTGTACAAATCGAAAAACCGCCAGACACCGACGCGCATGCCGTATTCATGCCAACTCCAGTTCGGCACGTCGGGAAGTTGTGTTTGCCCGGTGGGCGGCGCCAGCACCTGGCGCGCCATCGGCTTGCGGATATCCCAAACCTCGAGGTTGACGATGGACCAAAAGACCAGCCGCGTCCCGCTCGGCAGCTTGAGCGGCAGTCGGTCGACGATCGCCGAATAATCGCAGCGCTCGCGCGGCAGCATTGCGTTCGCCATCACATCACTCCTCACGCAGATCGTTTATGGTACCCCAACGGTCCGTAGTCTACCCGCAACGTCAATGGCTTGGCGGCAAATTCTTACGTTCGATCACATCCCCGTTAGCTTGAACCCTTGGCATTGCTACGCCCGTATGGATAGGTATGGAACTATAGCTATGTGGGCTTATTTAGCTTCCAGCCATTGATGGTGGACTACTCGCGAGCGTTTGCTGGTTTCCGGGCTTCATAATGTCACGCCCCGTCGTTCGACTGCACGACTTGCATACTGATTACGCGGCGCCGGCCAAGCCAGTCGATTCTCGGCGATTCTGGCTGGAGGCGTTTCGCGCCGTGCGCGCCGAGACCGAGCGCCGGGCGGCGCCGCTTTCCGCCGAGGATCAGGCGGTGCAATCGATGCCGGAGGCCAGCCCCGCCAAATGGCATCGCGCACACGTCACGTGGTTTTTCGAGCAGTTCCTGCTGCGCCCCTTGGTCGCCGATTACCGATCCTTCGATGAACGTTTCGCCTTCCTGTTCAATTCGTATTACGTCGCCGCCGGTCCACGCCAGGCCCGGCCGGAGCGGGGGCTCATCACCCGCCCCGGTGTTGCGGAAACCGCCGCATATCGCGCGCATGTCGACGCCGCCGTGACGACACTGATCGAGACGACGCAAAACAGCGAACAGGTTACCCCCATTGTCGAGATCGGGCTCAATCACGAGCAGCAGCATCAAGAGTTGATGTTGACCGATCTGCTGCATGCTTTTGCGCAGAATGCGACCAATCCGGCCTACGATCCAAATTGGCGATGGCCGCGCAGTGCGCGCGGCGCCGATGGCAAGCCCGGGCCGGATGCCGCCGTTGCCGGCATTCACATGATCGGCCGGCACGCGCTTGATGGCTTTTCTTTCGACAACGAACGGCCCGCGCATCAGGTGCTGTTGCAGCCGGTACGTCTGAAGCGCTCGCTGGTGACCAACGGCGAGTGGCTCGAATTCATGGCCGACGGCGGTTACACAACGCCCGGCCTTTGGCTGTCGGACGGCTGGACCGCCGTCGAGGCACAGGGATGGGAAGCGCCCGGCTATTGGCGTTCGATTGACGGCGCCTGGTTCTCCATGACGCTTGGCGGTCTGCGTCCGATCGATCTGTCGTTGCCAGTCTGCCATGTCAGCTACTACGAGGCGGACGCGTTCGCGCGCTGGTCAGGCAAGCACCTGCCGAGCGAGGTCGAGTGGGAAGTCGCCGCTCGCGCCGGCGCGCTCGACGACGCGTTCGGTCACGTCTGGCAATGGACGCGGAGCGCTTACTCGCCCTATCCCGGCTATACGGCGGAACCGGGGGCGCTTGGCGAATATAACGGCAAGTTCATGGTCAATCAGATGGTGCTGCGCGGATCGTCGCTGGCAACGCCGGCCGGACATTCGCGTGCGAGCTACCGCAATTTCTTCTATCCGCCGGCGCGCTGGCAGTTCAGCGGCGTCCGCTTGGCGGAATTCGAACGTTGAACGTCGCCGAACGGTGCCGTCGAAAAAAAATCGTCATGAATATTCAAACCGCACTGCGCGCCCCGGTCGCACCGCCTCTCGATGCAGCGGGAAAATTCGCCGCCGATGTCGTTGCCGGCCTGACCAACAAGCCGAAATCGCTGCCGCCGAAATATTTCTACGACCATGCCGGGTCGGCGTTGTTCGATCGTATCACCCGGCTGCCGGAATACTATCCGACCCGCAGCGAGCTCGGGCTTTTGGAACTGCATTCGGCGGAGATGGTTTCGCTGCTGCCGCCGGCTGCGGCGCTGATCGAGTTCGGCGCCGGATCGAGCCGCAAGGCGCGCATTCTTCTCGGCGTGGCCGCGAACATCGAGGCTTACGTGCCGATCGACATATCCGGCGATTTCCTGCGCGAAGACGCAGCCAAGCTTCGCCGCGACTTTCCGCATTTGGCGATTTATCCGGTAGCGGCCGATTTCACCGTCGCGGCGGAATTGCCGCCTGAGGTCGCGACCAGGCCGCGCGCCGGCTTTTTTCCAGGTTCGACGATCGGCAATTTCGAGCCGCATGAGGCGGCGGCGTTTTTGCGCCACGCCGGGCGTACGCTCGGCCGCGGCGACGTGCTCATCGTCGGCGTCGACCTCGTCAAGGCGCCGGATATTCTCTACCGCGCCTATAATGATACCGAGGGCGTGACTGCCAAATTCAATCTCAACCTGCTCGCCCGCATCAATCGCGAACTCGGCGGCAATTTCGATCTGGCGACCTTCGAACACCACGCGCTGTATAATGTCGACAAAAGCCGCATTGAAATGCATCTCGCCAGCACGAGGCGACAAAAGGTGCGTATTGGCGACGTCGCCGTTGATTTCCGCGCCGGCGAAACCATTCACACCGAGAACAGCTACAAATATTCGGTCGAGTCGTTCCAGGCGCTGGCGCATGGCAGCGGCTACACACCTCTCAAGGTGTGGACCGACGGACTGTTCAGCGTGCACGCGTTGCGCAACACCGCCGACTAGCCGTCCGCGTCGACCGGCGTGACGGCTTGGGGCGTTGCAGACGCGCGGTCGGTCGGAAGTCTTGAATGAACTGCATGGGAATTCGTACCTTTAGCCCTTCTTGATCCGTCATCTGACGCCCCGTTTCATGCCTTTCCACGAAGCCGATCCCTGGCGGCTGCAATATTTCGCGAACGTCACGACCGCGGCAAACGTTACCACCGAGGATGCCGATGCGTGGCTCTGGTATCCGCGGGAGCGCTGGCTTTACGACAAGCTGCGCGTAGCGCTGAGTCAGGGGCTTGATGCCGGACCGCACGGGACCAAACCGCCGCACTTCCCGGTCTTTTCCAAGCCGATCACCAATCTGAAGGGCATGGGCGCCGGCAGCCGCGTGCTCCATTCGCAGGCCGAATACGAACTGCATGCGACGCCCGGCCATTTCTGGATGACGTTGCTCACCGGCCGTCATGTCTCCTCGGATCTCGCGGTGGTCGACGGTGCGCCACAGTGGTGGCGGCATGTCACTGGCAAGCCGGCGGGCGACGGCACGTTCGACTACTGGACCGTCCATGCCGAGGCCGACGCCGAAATCGAAAGCCGTTGCGGCGCCTGGGTGAAACAGCATCTTGCCGGCTACACCGGCATGCTCAACCTTGAAACCATCGGCGGCACCATTATCGAGGGGCATTTACGTTTTGCCGATCAGTGGCCGGATCTCTATGGCGAGGGCTGGGTCGATGCGATCGTCCGGCTCTACGAGACCGGCGTTTGGAAATTCGCCGACGCCGGACGGCGTGGCGGATACAGCGTGGTGCTGTTTGGGCCGAACGGTATCCGCTACCGGCACCCGCCGCCGATGCTGCTCGACTCGATCAAGCAGATGCCGGGCGTCTCAAGCGTGCAGATCACCTTTCATGAACACCTGCCGCCCGAGCAGCATTCGATGCCGCCCGGCGGTTTCCGCCTTGCCGTCATCAACGGCTTCGATCTGGCGGCCGCGCTAGCCGCGCGAGAACGGCTGCGCCAATGTTTCTTCGGCGTATCGGCTCCGCACTTGAAGCCGCGGGCCGAAAAATTGCAACATTTGCCATCGGCGCGCCATCGTTGAATGGTTATACCGCGCCGGTGTTTCGGCTCGCTGAAGGGGCAATGCGTGAAATTCAACGATATTCGCTACACTGAAGGTGCGCGCGGCACGCTCGACATCTACCGGCCCCGTGGCGCCGACGGAGCGCCAGTCATCGTCTTTTTCTACGGCGGACGATGGACGAGCGGGCGCAAAGGGCTTTATCACATTTTCGGCCGCGCGTTGCGTTCGCGCGGCTACGTGGTTGTGATCCCCGATTACCGGATTTATCCGGAAGTCCGGTTTCCCTCGTTCGTCGAGGATGGCGCGCGGGCGGTGCGCTGGACGCGTGACAATATCGCTGAGTACGGCGGCGACCCGCGCCGGCTGTTTGTCATGGGGCATTCGGCCGGCGCCCACATCGCCGCAATGCTCTCATTCGACCCGCAATGGCTCCAGCGCGTCGGGCTCGATGCCAACCGCGATATCACCGGTCTGATCGGCCTGGCCGGACCTTACGATTTCCTGCCGTTCAAGGACGCCGACCTCATCGAGATTTTTGACGGTGCCGATCGCCCGGAGACACAGCCGATTAACTTCGCACACGGGCGCAAGCCGCCGGCGCTGCTGGTGAGCGGCGGTAAGGACAAACTTGTGCATTTTGGCAATTCGACGCGGCTCGCCGAGCGGCTGTGCCAGGGCGGCAACGACGCGACTGCCTTGCTGTACCGGCGTCTCGGCCACATTACCGTACTCGCGGGCTACGCGCCATTTCTGTGGAATTTCCTTTCGGCCATGCGCGACCTCGATGCGTTCGTCGAGCGCGTCACCAAGGGCGCGTCCCGGCCCGTGCTTCTGACCGTACCGGTAAAGGCCTGACCGGCCGGCCTTGCCGGCTTTGCATTGCCGGCAGGCGTTGCGAAGCCGTGGAATCGGGCATCGCCGGCCCGTATAGTCGCCTCCGCGGTAAGCAGAAACTCCAACAAGGAAGGCAGTCATGAAGGTCGTTGCGTTCGAAGGGCAGGGCGGTTCGCGTCTCGGTATTGTCGAGGGCGATCAGGTTGTCGATTTGCAGGCCGCCGACGCCAACGTACCGGCCGATCTTGCCGAGGTGCTCAGAGCCAATAACGGCGATCTCAAGCCGCTCGCCGATCTCGCCAAACGAGCGCCGGCGAACGCGCGAAAGCCGCTTTCCGCCATCGCCTATCGTCTGCCGGTCGCGCGGCCGGGGAAGATCATCTGCCTCGGCTTGAATTATCTCGAACACGTCAAGGAGGGCGCCCAGCGCGACAATATCCCGAAGTTTCCCACCATTTTCATGCGCAGCCGCACCTCGCTGGTGCCGCATGGCGCGCCGATCGTGCGCCCGCTGGTCACGGAGACGCTCGATTACGAGGCGGAGATGATCCTTGTGGTCGGCACGCGCGCCAAGCATTTGACCGCGGCCAATGCGCTCTCCTGCGTTGCAGGTTACTCGTGCGGCAACGAAGGCTCGGTGCGCGAATTCCAGCGCAAGACCACGCAATGGGACATGGGCAAGAATTTCGACCACACTGGCGGCTTCGGGCCGTGGATCGTATCCGCTGACGAACTCCCCGCCGGCGCGAACGGACTAAAGATAGAGAGCAGGCTCAACGGCCACGTCATGCAATCGGACAACACCGACAACATGATGTTCCCGGTGATTGAGATGCTGGTTTATCTTACCCAGGGCATGACGCTCGAGCCCGGCGACATCATCTTTACCGGCACACCGTCGGGCGTCGGCTTCGCGCGCAAACCGCCGGTGTGGATGAAGAACGGCGACGTGTGCGAAATCGAGATTCAAGGGATCGGTGTCTTGCGCAATCCGATCGTCGACGAGAAGGCCGCCTGACGCGGGCGGCGAATGCTGCGGGCACGAAACTGGTTTGGCGTTGCGGCGGTGCTGGGCGCATTGGCGACGCAGGCGGCGGCGCAGGAGCCGGTGCGGATCGGCATCGGCTCCGGACTTGCTTTTCTGCCCGCCTACATTTGCGACGATCTCAACCTGATCGAAAAATACGGCAAGCAGGCGCACCTCGACCTGAAGGCGACGTTTCCGCGCTTCGCCAGCGCCGGCCCTTTGCGGGACGCGCTTGCTGCGGGCACGATCGATATAGCTCCATTGGGCGTCGAGCCCTTGTTGTCGGATTGGGAAAAGGCCAGTGGCTCGCCGCGGCAGCTTCTGGCGATCTCCGGCATGACGACGTTATCGCCGGTACTTTTGACCAACCGGGCGAATGTGCGAACGCTGGCCGATTTCGGCAAGGACGATCGCATCGCCATTCCCGCCGCCACCTCGCCGCAGCATTATTTCCTGCAGATGCAGTCGGAGAAGCTGTTCGGCAAATACGACAAGCTGCGCAGCCGGATCGTCGTATTGTCCCATCCGCAAGCCACCCGCGAGCTGTTGGAGGAAGGTGGTCCGCTTGCGGGTTATTTCTCCTCCGCGCCCTATGCCGAAATCGCGCTGGCCGACGGGCGCATCCACAAAGTCCTCAGCGGTTCCGACGTGATCGGAGGCAAGGCTTCGTTTTTGATCCTGGCGGCCTCGAAGTCCTACGTCGCGGCGCATCCTGGCGTGGCCGAGGCCGTGGCGAAAGCGATGGACGAGGCCGCTCGTGCGATCCATGACGATCCGCGCCACGCTGCCGAGGTCTTTATCGTCCACGAGCCTTCAAAGACGCTTGACGTCGACGCCGTCGCCGCGATCATCGGCGATATCAAGGACGAGTTCGGCAGCGCGGTGCACGGCGTGCAGGTTTTTGCCGATTTCATGGGCCGGCACGGCGGCTTGAAAGCTCCGCCGAAGAGCTGGAAAGACATCGTCGCGCCGTCACTGCTGAATTCGCCGAGCAGTTGACGCTGCCCGGGTCTCCGATACCGGACCAATCAACCCGGAGCGAAGAGGTGACACCATGGCCGACAAAACGATCAATGTGCTTTGCATTTGCGGCAGCCTGCGCAAGGGCTCGTACAACCGCATGGTCATGAACGCGCTGCCCGCACTCGCGCCGGCAAATATGAAGCTTTCCGAGGCGCCGTCGTTCGCCGAATTTCCGCTCTATAACGTTGACGCCCACGAAGCGAACGGCGTGCCGCCGGCAGTACAGAAATTGGTCGATGCGGTCCGTGCCGCCGATGGCGTGCTGTTCATCACGCCGGAATATAACTTCTCGATTCCCGGCGGATTGAAGAATGCGATCGACTGGGTGTCGCGCGTGAAGGATCAGCCGTTCGCCGGCAAGCCGGTCGCGATTCAATCGGCGACCGGCGGCGGGCTTGGCGGCGGCCGCATGCAATACGATCTGCGGCGCGCCATGCTGTTTCTTAACGCGCCGACGTTGATCAAGCCGGAAATCTTCATCGGCAACGTCGCGACGCGGATCGACGCCAGCACCGGCCAAATCACCGATCAGCAAACGGTGGGTTTCATCAGGCAGCAGCTCGAAGCGTTCGCCAAATTCATCGAGCAGCATAAAGCGAAAAACTGAACTAAAACCGGAGGAGGACGCTCATGGGCCGTCTGGACGGTCGCGTCGCAATCGTGACCGGCGGGGCAAAAGGTATCGGCAGGCACTATTCGCAGGCGCTCGCCGCCGAAGGCGCGCGTCTGATGATCGCCGATATTGCCGACGGCAGCGAGGTCGCCGACGGCATCGCCCGCGCCCATGGCGCCAATTCGGCCGCGAGCGCCGTGGCGGACGTCAGCGACGAAAGCGCGGTCAGGGCGCTGGTCGCGCAAACCATGGAGCGGTTCGGCAAGATCGACATCCTGGTCAACAATGCGGCGTTGTTCGCGCCGCTCAAGGAAACCAAGTGCACCGAGATCGATACGGCCGTCTGGGACCGCGTGATGGCGATCAACCTGCGCGGACCGTTTTTGATGGCGAAGCACGTCGCCCCGCACATGCAGGCGCAAGGCTACGGCAAGATCATCAACATCGGCTCGGGCAGCATCTTCAAGGGTATCCCGTGGATGCTGCACTACGTGACATCGAAGGGCGGCATCATGGCCATGACGCGCGTCCTGGCGCTGGAGCTTGGCGACCACGGCATCCGGGTCAATACGCTGTCGCCTGGATTGACCATGAGCGACTCCTTGGTGGCTGAAAATCCGGGCCATGTCGCGACCGCGCGCGACCGTGTCGTCGCGTCGCGTTCCCTCAAGCGCGACCAGCACCCCCAAGACCTCCTTGGCGCATTGATCTTTCTTGCCGGGGCGGAAAGCGACTTCATGACCGGTCAGAACGTCCTGATCGACGGCGGCAATTCCAACACCTGACCCGATCCGGTCCGCCAGCATGGCAGTCCGGCTGCGCGCGCGGTGCCACGCTATTTCCGCCGCCGGAACCGGCGGCTATATTGGGCTCGGAAACCCGGTTTTTCCTACGGGAGGATGCCATGGCTGTTGCTGCCGCGAACAAGACAGGCAATGCCCAGCCCGATGGCAAGCATAATGTCGACGCGGTGCGGGAGGCCTACTACGCGCGCATCGCCAAGCATTCGATGTCGCCGCTCTGGAAGGTGATGGACGAACTGGTGCCTCACCAGCCGGCGACGCGTTGCACGCCCGCGGTCTGGCATTTCGACGAGGTGAAGTCGCTGGTTCTGGAAGCGGGCGGTTTGATTAGCGCCGAGGAAGCCAAGCGGCGTGTGCTGATACTGCAAAATCCCGGTCTGGGCGGCGAATACCGCGTCACCAATACATTGTTCGCCGGCATCCAGATGATCATGCCCGGCGAAATCGCGCCGGCGCACCGGCACGTTTCGTCCGCTATCCGCTTCGTGCTTGACGGTGAGGGGGCCTACACCGCCGTCGAGGGTGAAAAAGCCTTCATGGCGCCCGGCGATTTCGTCATCACCGCTGGCTGGGCGCCGCACGACCACGGCAATCCCTCGACCAAGCCGATGCTGTGGCTCGACGTGCTCGATGCTCCGGCGGTTAATTTCTTTGAAACGTCGTTTGGCGAGGATTTCGATAGCCCGACGCAGACGACGACGCGACAAGACGGCGACTCGCTGAGCTTCTACGGTTCCGGCGTACTGCCGGACGGCACACCGGCGCTCAAGCGCACTCCGATCATCAACTACACCTATGCCCGCACGCGCCCGATCGTCGAGCGCATGATGAAGGCGGGCGACGTCGACGAACGCCATGGCGCGCGCGTGATCTATGCCAATCCGGTCACCGGCGGACCGGTGCTGCCGACCATGGGCGCGTATCTCGCGATGTTGCCAAAGGGCTTCGGCGGCAAGCCTTACCGCTCGACCGACGGCGTCGTTTTCGCCTGCGCCGAAGGCCGCGGCACCACTACCGTCGACGGCAAGGAGCTCAAATGGGGGCCGCATGACGTATTCGTCGTGCCATCGTGGAAGTCGTATTTTCATACCGCGGCGGAGCAATCGGTGCTGTTCTCGATTTCCGACCGGCCGGCGCAGGAAGCGCTCGGTATCTGGCGCGAGGACCGGTGAGCAGCACCGAGCGACCCGGCAAATCGAAGCTGATCAAAGGCGCGACCGGCGACTGGGAAGTCGTCATCGGCATGGAAGTCCATGCTCAGGTGACGTCGAAGTCCAAACTGTTCTCCGGCGCCTCGACGGAATTCGGCGGCGAGCCGAACTCGCACGTCTCACCGGTCGATGCCGCCATGCCCGGCATGTTGCCGGTGATCAATGAGGAATGCGTCAAGCAGGCAGTACGCACCGGCCTCGGGCTCAAGGCCAAGGTCAATCTCAAATCGGTGTTCGACCGAAAGAATTACTTCTACCCGGATTTGCCGCAGGGCTATCAGATCAGCCAGTACAAATCGCCGATCGTCGGCGAGGGCGAAGTCATGGTCGATATGCCGGACGGCACGACCATTCGCGTCGGTATCGAGCGGCTCCATCTCGAGCAGGATGCTGGGAAATTGCTACACGACCAGCATGCCACCATGTCGCTGGTCGATCTCAATCGCTCCGGCGTGGCGCTGATGGAAATCGTGAGTAAGCCGGATTTGCGCTCGGCG
>JAGXAC010000274.1 GCA_019075925.1 Hyphomicrobiales bacterium
CTGCGGGTCCGTGACGCCGACGGCAAGGTCCACGTTTTCGGCGAACACCTGCCCGGGCCACAAGTCGCCATCCGCCTCCACGATCGCAAGCTCTACATCAAGCTGTTTATCAATCCGGAGTTATACGCCGCCGAAGGCTATATGGATGGCACGCTGACGCTGGAGGGAGGTGCGGCAATCCATGACTTCTTGTTGTTGTTCTCGGTCAACCGCGCTGGGCTTTATTCGTACGGCTCACAGAAGCTGATGCGGCGGGTGTGGCGCGGCCTGCGCCGCTGGCATCAGGCCAATCCGATCGGACTTGCCGCGGCTCATGCCCGCCACCATTACGACATCTCAACCGAACTTTACCGTCTATTCCTCGACGATCAGATGCAATATTCCTGCGCGTACTTTCGAGATCCCGAGCATGAAACCCTCGAACAGGCGCAGCGCAACAAGCTGGTCCACGCCACAAGCAAGCTCCAATTGAAATCCGGTATGACCGTCGCAGAGATCGGCTCCGGCTGGGGCGGCTTCGCCATTCATCTGGCGCGCGAAACCGGCGCCCATGTCACTGCGGTCAATGTTTCTCCTGAGCAGATCAAGACAGCACGCATTCATGCCGCGGCCGCCGGCGTTTCCGATCGCGTCGTGTTTCTCGAACTGGACTACCGCCAACTCACCGGACAGTTTGATCGGGTGGTCTCGGTTGGGATGATGGAACATGTCGGCATCGGACATTTTGACGAGTATTTCCTCAAAATCCGCGAGCTTCTGCTGCCTGACGGCTATGCTTTAATCCATTGCATCGGCCGGATGTCGCAGCCTGGCACCACCGGCCCCTTCATCCGCAAATACATCTTTCCTGGCGCCTATGTGCCGGCGCTATCAGAGACGTTCGCTGCCACGGAACGCTGCGGTCTATGGTGCGACGACATGGAAGTGCTGCGGCTTCACTATCGCTACACGGTGAAACACTGGCGCGAGCGCTTCGCCAAGAATCGAGCCCGTGCTACTGCGATTTACGACGAACGGTTCTGCCGGATGTGGGAATTTTATCTCGCCGCCGTCGAACTCGAATTCTTGCATGGCTCTCACATGGTGTTTCAATTGTTGCTATCGACCAAACGTGATGCGGTGCCGATCACGCGCGATTTTATGGTCGACTTAGAGCGCGCGGCTTGGGCGAAGTCAGCTAGCTAAACAATGCCGACCCGACATTTGCTGCGGTGCACGAGTGTGCAGATGTGCCCGTTGTTGACCAAGTCTCGATCAGTCGGAATGTCCACTGTCCCCCTACTGACCGGTGGGCGAGATCAAGCCCAGCACCCTTCTAAACGCAGCCACAATATTGAAACTCGTGCAAGGTAGAGAACGTCCTGGTTCCACGCGGATCGCGCAAAGCCGGGCGCAGCCCTTTTCTCTTTGTATATAGGATGAAAATTGGCAAGCCTTTCCACAATTCAAATGATCTGAGAAGCAGGCGTTTGCAAACCTGAAGCGGTACGCATAGCGGCCCGCCGGGCACTACTTCGCTGAAGACGCGCCAATGCGATATCAGAATTTGCTGAAACGCGGCCTGCAGCCAGGCAACCGGGCCGCCAATTGAGCGATGCGGTATCAACGGATGTTAGTCCGTAGCAGGCACAGAATGATGTTCATGGGAAATGCGCCAGTCGCCATCAACTTTGCGTAGACCAACGGTCAGTCTGAACAAAAAGCCATCCTTGTCCTTGGGGCTGCTCGAAGAGTCGGGTCCGCACCACATAATGGCTACCGCGAAGGCAACGTCCGAGCCCGCTGTAACGGCGAGTTCTCGAAAGTCGAAAGCAGCGCCAGGCTTGTGGTACTGAAACATGAGGTCCCACGTTTCAGCGTAGGCTTCGATGCCTCGGCATTGAATAGGTGGAGGCAAATCAAACATTACCAAGTCCCGGTCGTGGTGCGCAAGAATGGCTGGAAGATCGTGCCGACGGACAGCGTCCGCCCAATCCTCTAGAAGGGTTTTAATCTTGGTTTCTTCGGCGTTGGCCAGTCCGGGCATGGTTTCGACTCCCTGTTGCGACCCTAGGACGAACGAAGGCCGGCAATTCCGACAACGCTATGAACCGCCTAGGCCTAGCCCGGCCTCGGTAAAACTCACCTAAGCCATGGCGCCAGGCATGACGGCTCGCAGCCACCGGACCACCAGCGGCCTTCCTCGACGCGCGTGGGTGAGGCGCCGAACATAGGAACGGGCACTCGCTGGCATTTTTTGGCCGTGTAACAATAACAATTATGTCTTCGATTGCATCGCATGACCGACCAAGTTTTTTCCGAGCGACCATATAGCGCCGGGGACGCGGTGGCTCTCGGCAATGACGGAGTCAAAGCCGTTCAGGATCCAATCACAGTCCGAATCGGAAATAACAAGTGCAGGCAAAAGCTTGACCGTATGGCCAGCATGACTGGA
>JAGXAC010000102.1 GCA_019075925.1 Hyphomicrobiales bacterium
CTTGTCGATCGGCTATTGGGAGGCCTTATCGGCCATTTGGCGGCATGACGAAGTGGAACCATGAACGACGATTCGGCGGACCCGCAACAGCCGGAAGTTCCCGTTCAGCTGACGGAACAGCAGTTGCGCGCACGGCGGGCGCGTTCGATCGCGATCGCCTTGGCGCTCGGCGCATTCGTCGTGCTGGTCTTTGTGGTGACGCTAGTGCGGCTTGGCGCTCGCGTTGCGACGCCGCCGATATGAGACCCGGGCAATGACAGGGCTGGCCGCCGAGCCGACGGGCAAATCACGATTACCGCGCGCACCGCGCCGCTAGAGCAAGGCGCCGAGGGGAGAACCACGACGATGGCGAACGTTGCGCATGCCAAACCGCACCACGACTACCACTTGGTCAATCCGAGCCCATGGCCAGCGATAGGGGCGACGGCGGGTTTTGTCACCGCAGTTGGGCTGGTCCTTTGGATGCACGGTATTGTGGCCTACGCGCCGATCATTTTCGGGGTTGGCGCGGTCGGCATCGCCTACACCATGATTGGCTGGTGGCGGGACGTTATTTTTGAAGCCGAGCACAACCACGACCACACCCGGGTGGTGCAGATTTCGCACCGCTACGGGATGATCCTGTTCATCGCCTCCGAGGTGATGTTTTTCGTGGCCTGGTTCTGGGCTTACTTCAATACGGCGCTGTTTCCGGCCGAACTCAGGGATGTCACGCGTTCGGCGTTTCTCGGCGGGGTGTGGCCGCCGAAGGACATCCACACCTTCGATCCCTGGCATCTGCCGCTGTTGAACACGCTGATCCTGTTGACCTCGGGCACCACGGTGACCTGGGCGCATCATGCGCTGCTGCAGAACAAGCGGAAGGGCCTGATCTGGGGTCTGGTGCTGACCATTGCGCTCGGGATTTCCTTCACCTGCGTGCAGGCGTGGGAATACGGCCACGCGGCGTTCCACTATTCGGGCAACATCTACGGCGCCACGTTCTTCATGGCGACCGGCTTCCACGGCGCCCACGTGATCATCGGCTCGGTGTTCCTGATCGTTTGCCTGTTTCGCGCGATCAAGGGACAATTCACGCCGCAGCAGCATCTCGGCTTTGAATTTGCCGCCTGGTACTGGCACTTCGTCGACGTGGTCTGGCTGTTCCTGTTCGCCTGCATCTATGTCTGGGGCGCCGGAACCCTGCCGGAATAATGCACGTCGCGCACGGCTCGCCTCCGTCATCCTGAAGTGCGAACCATAAGCGCGCTATGGCGCGCTATGGCGAGCCCCGAAGGATATTGTCGCACGGTTCGCGCCGTCGCCCTTCGAGGGCCGCCATAGCGTGTCGAAGGCGCGCGTAAATGCGCCACTGGCGGCCACCTCAGGGTGATGGAACGATGGACGATCAACCGAATACCCAACTCTCCGGCACCATCCCGGCCGGCCGCCGCTCATGGCTCGGCCTGCTGATCCCGGCCGCGTTGGTATTCGCCGCGTTGCTCGCGCTCGGCACCTGGCAACTCAGGCGGAAGGCCTGGAAGGAAGGCTTGATCGCGTCGCTGACCGAAAAGCTCGACGCGCCGGCGGCCGCGCTGCCACCGCCCGCTTCGTGGCCGCACTTGCAGGAGGCCCGCGACGAATATCGCCGCGTCAAATTCCACGCCCAATCCGAGAGCGGCACGGATGCTCTGGTCTACGCCAGCGCGTCGGCGTTCCGGCCGGACGTCAATACACTCGGCCCCGGTTACTGGGTGTTCGTGCCGGCGAAACTTCCGGACGGCGCCGTCGTCGTGGTCAACCGTGGCTTCGTACCGAACAATCAGTGGGACGCGACGGCGCGCGCGGCCGCCCAGATATCCGGCGACGTCGAGATCGTCGGCGTGATGCGCTGGCCTGAGGCGTCGCACTGGTTCACGCCAAAAGCCGATCCGGCTCACAATCTCTGGTTCCTGCGCGACCCGGCGGAGATTGCGGCCGCCAAGGGCTGGCCGAAGGTGGCTCCGTTTTATGTCGAACAGGAATCGCCGGCGCTGTCGGAACCCTGGCCCAAGCCCGGCAAACTTGTGGTCCACCTGCCCAACGATCACTTGCAATACGCCGTCACCTGGTACGGCCTGGCGCTGATGCTGGTCTTCGTGTTCGTCGCCTATACCGTCAAATCACGCCGTGTGGCTCGGAACAACGACGGACGCTAGCGCCGTCGAGGCGGCGGCGACGAAGAACGTGAAACGACGGCGGTCTCGATGGTCGCGCCTTCGTTCCAAGTCGCCGGGCTTCGTTATTTTTGGCCGTCGGGGGAAGACCCGGTTCCGCTGGTGATCTGCGTCACCATCATCGTCGAATTCGGACTGATCACCATCGTTACCGGTTCGCCTCTTTTATCCTTGGCGCTGACAATGAAGGAGCCGGGGACGACTTTGACGTCGCTAAATCCGTCGTCTTTCAATTTGGTGCGGATTTCCTGCGGAAGATTTTGTTGGTTGTTGGCCGTTTGTTGTCCCTTGGACATCGTGTTCGGGTTGGGGGCGGAATTGGAAGAGGTATTCGCCGCATAAGCGGTCGTGGCTAGAACGGTCGCGAGCGCCGCAGCAGTTATTATTCGGCTGAACATGTCATCGTCTCCTTGTTCGTCGCGCCCGTGGAATGAACCGGCCGGACCGAACACCGTTCCCGTGCGCCAACCCGTTTTTGCGACGCACGCGCTGCGCGCTTCGCATTCGCGCCGGAGCAAAAACTTCATCGGAACCGGAAGCGCGATGCGCAGATGCCGCATCGCATTTTTTCGCAAAGGTTACGCTTGGCGCGCGTGTTGTATTGCAGCGGTACCGGGTCGGCGCGCCGTTTCACAAGCGCGGCGCGTGCACGGGGCAGGCCCCCGCCGGCACCGCACGGCTTTGCGCTGACGCCGAGAAGGTGCAACCTTCCTTGTAGACCGGCCCGCTCTTCTATAACTGTCACCTTGGTCCGGGACGGGCGGCAGATCGGCCTCCCGCACGAACATCCTGGAAAATCAATAGTTTAGCCCCGGGGCTGATGGCCCGGGCGCAGGGAAGGCGTTGGTTGCGGCACATTTCGACCAGAGGCGAGGCTCCGGCCCTTGGCTTCACCGAAGTCATGCTCGCGGGCCTTGCCCGCGACGGCGGCCTTTACGTACCGGAAACCTGGCCGCGGCTGACGCACGAGACCATCGCCGGCTTCGCCGGACGTGCTTATGCCGACGTCGCGGTCGAAGTGATCCGCCATTTCACCGGCGACGCCGTGGGCGAAGCCGATCTCGCGACCATGGCGCGCGAGGCTTACGCGACCTTTCGCCATCCGGCAGTGGCGCCGCTGGCCGAGCTTGGCGTCAACACCTTTGCGCTTGAGCTGTTTCATGGCCCGACGTTGGCGTTCAAGGACGTGGCCATGCAGCTCTTGGCGCGGCTGATGGACCGCGCGCTCGCGGCGCGTCGCGAACGCCGCACCGTCGTGGTCGCCACTTCCGGCGATACCGGGGGAGCCGCGGTCGAAGCCTTCCGCGACAGCAGCCAGATCGACGTCGTGGTGCTGTTCCCGCACGGCCGAATCTCGGACGTACAACGGCGGATGATGACAACGGCGAAGGCGGCGAATGTGCACACCATAGCCATCGACGGCACCTTCGACGATTGCCAGGCGATCGTGAAGGGGATGTTCAATCATCCGGCTTTCCGCGAGCGCGTGCGGCTCTCAGGCGTCAACTCGATCAATTGGGCGCGGATCGTGGCGCAGACCGTCTATTACTTCACCGCCGCGGTGGCGCTCGGTGCCCCGCGGCGCAGGATCGCCTTCGCCGTGCCGACCGGGAATTTCGGCGACATCTATGCCGGCTATGTGGCCGAACGCATCGGCCTGCCGATCGACCGCCTGGTTATCGCCACCAATGTCAATGACATCCTGGCGCGGACGCTCTCAACCGGGACTTACGAATTGCGCGACGTGGTGGCGACCTCGTCGCCGTCGATGGACATTCAGGTTTCGTCGAATTTCGAACGCCTTTTGTTCGATGCCTATGACCGCGATGCCGGCGCGGTGCGCGCGCTGATGGACTCGCTCGCGCAATCGCGGCGCTTTTCGCTTACCGCGCGGGCGCTCGCTTTTATCCGCGCGCTGTTTGCCGCCGGACGCGCCGATGAAGACGAGGTCGCGGCCACCATCCGCACGGTCCGCCGCGAGACCGGCACCTTCGTCGACCCGCATACCGCGGTCGCCATCGCGGTGGCCGGCAGAGAGTCGCGCGATCCGAGCGTGCCGATGGTGGTGCTTGCGACCGCGCATGCGGCGAAATTTCCGCAAGCGGTCGAGGCCGCCTGCGGCGAGCGGCCTCCCCTGCCCGGCTGGCTTTCCGATCTTCATCAACGGCCGGAGCGCGTCATCGCGCTGCCGGCCGACCAATCCATCGTGGAGCGTTTCGTCGCACAAGCGAGCCGCGCCGCGCAGGAAGGAGCGTTGGCATGAGCGTTGCGGTGACCACCCTCAAATCCGGTATCCGCGTGGTGACCGACAGCATGCCGCATCTGGAGACGGCGTCGCTTGGCGTGTGGGTCAATTCCGGCAGCCGCGACGAGAAGCCGAACGAAAACGGCATCTCGCATTTCCTTGAACACATGGCGTTCAAGGGCACGCGCCGCCGCACCGCGCGGCAGATCGCCGAAGAGATCGAGGCGGTCGGCGGCGATCTCAACGCCGCGACCAGCGCCGAAAGCACCGCCTATTTCGCCCGCGTGCTCAAGGCCGATTTGCCGCTGGCTCTCGACGTGCTGGCCGACATCCTTTCCGAGCCGGCGTTCGACCGCGACGAACTCGTCCGCGAGCAGAGCGTGATCGTGCAGGAGATCGGCGCGGTCGCCGACACGCCCGACGATCTGGTGTTCGAACATTTGCAGGGCATTGCTTTTCCCGGCCAGCCGCTTGGCCGCTCGATCCTCGGCACGGCGGATACCGTGCGCAGCTTCGACGCCGCCAAGTTGCGCGATTATCTCGGGCGGCAATATCGCGCGCCGAACATCCTGATCGGCGCTGCCGGCGCCGTCGATCATGCGACGGTGGTAGCGGAAGTCGAAAAGAATTTCGGCCGTTTCAGCGGACCGGCCGGCACCGCGCCGGAGCCGGCGCGCTTCGGCGGCGGCAAGCATGTAGAGAGGCGCGAACTCGAACAGGTGCATATCGCGCTGGCGTTGCCGGGCGTGAAGCAGACCGATCCGACGCTTTACAGCTTGCAGATGTTTACCAGCATCGTCGGCGGCGGCATGTCGTCCCGGCTGTTCCAGGAAGCCCGCGAAAAGCGTGGCCTGTGTTATTCGATCTATACCTTCCACCATCCTTATTCGGATGTCGGCATGTTCGGCCTCTATGCCGGCACCGACGCCAACGACTCCACCGAACTGATGCGGCTGGTGGTCGACGAGATCGCTCATGCGGTGGAGACCATTTCCGAAGCCGAGGTTGCGCGGGTCAAAGCACAGATGAAGGTCGGGCTGCTGATGGCGCTGGAAAGTTCGAGCGATCGCATCGGGCAACTCGCCCGCCAGATGATCGCATGGGGGCGCCCGTTGCCGCTCGACGAACTGATTGCGAAAGTCGATGCAGTGACCGTCGATAGCGCTCGTGCCGCCGGCCGCGCCTTGATCGGCCGCGGCAAGCCGGCGATCGCCGTGATCGGATTGGGCCCAAGGCTCGAAAATGCCGCGGCAATCGCCGAAACGCTGGCGCGTCAGGCCGCATGAATCGGGTGTTCAGACCGCGCGTTCTGCCCGCTTGCGCCGCAGCGGAAGGCTGGGCATTCCGCTAATATGACCGTTGGAACGAGAACAAGCGGGTAGGCGACGGGGCGAGCGATGGCGTTCTTCCGCACCCTTAATTTTTCCGATCCGACGCCCTCGGTCGCCGGCGATGGCGTGCTGCTGCGCATGCCGCAGGTCAACGATTACGACGAGTGGGCAGCGCTGCGCGAGCAAAGTCGCGACTTTCTGACGCCGTGGGAGCCGACTTGGCCGGTGGACGATTTGACTCGAAGCGCTTTCCGCCGTCGCATCCGCCGCTATGCCGAGGATTTGCGCACCGACCAGGGCTACACCTTCCTGATCTTCCGCAGCGCCGATCTGGTCATGGTCGGTGGCCTGACGCTGGCCAATATCCGCCGCGGGGTCGCGCAGGCCGGCAGTCTCGGTTATTGGATGGGCCAACCCTATACCCGTCAGGGCCACATGACCGCCTCGGTGCGCGCGCTGGTTTCCTTTGCCTTCACCACGCTTCGCCTGCATCGGCTTGAGGCCGCCTGTATCCCGACCAATGTCGGCTCGATCCGGCTGCTGGAGAATACCGGCTTCATCCGCGAAGGCTATGCGCGCAGCTATCTGTGTATCAACGGGCTGTGGCAGGACCACCTGCTCTACGGGCGATTAAAGGATCACCTCTAGGCTTTAACCACGCTCGCGCGGCGCCTTTGGACCGCCTTGGGATGGCCACTCTTGCCTTGATATAACGAAAACAGCGGGGACTTTCGGACGCATGCACGGCCGGGGAATGACGGGGATTTGTCGGCAGATGGCAATGCACGGCCGCCAAGGCGCGGCAGGTGCGCTTTTGCTCGGTTTTTTCCTTGGCGGATGTTCCAGCGGCACCCAGTTTGGCGGCCCGTCCACGCCGCAGACTGCGGCTTCTTCCGGCGGGCTTGGCCCGATCACCGGCTTCCTTTCCGGCTCGTCGGCGAAAGGGCCGCAAACGACCGCCGGCGCACCGCCTAACGTCGATTGCCCGACCGTCGAGATCCGCCGCGGCGCCGGCACGATGGCGATCGGACCGAGCGGCGACAAATCCACGATGGACCTCAAATACCAGGTCGAATTCACCCGCGAGGCGCGCGAGTGCTCGGTCGTTGCCGGCAACATGGTCATGAAAATCGGCGTCGAGGGCCGCGTCGTTGTCGGACCGGCGGGAGGGCCCGGCCGGGTCGATGTGCCGCTGCGGATCGCCGTCGTGCATGAAACGCCGAGTGGCGGCACACGCCCGATCCAGATGAAGTTTCTCATCATCCCGGTTGTCATCGGGCCCGGCCAGGGCGGCGCGCCATTTTCCCACGTCGAAGACGCACTCGCCTTCCCGCTGCCGACGCCCGTGGCGCAGCTTGACGATTACATCGCTTACGTCGGCTTCGATCCGCAAACCGCACAGGCGCAGGCCAAGCCGGCCGCACCGGCCAAGCGGCCGAAGCATAAGCCGCGGCCTTCGGCAAACGTAGACTAGCGCCGGCTTAATCGATCACCAGCCGCGCAATTCGACGATCGCGCTTTTGAGCGCGCGCAGGTCGGCGATCACGCTGCGGGCGCCGGCGGCGGTCAAATCGCGGGCGAGCCTTCCCTCGGACGGACTGCTCCCGACAAAGCCGATGGGTCGCATGCCCGCCGCCTTGGCCGCGGCGACGCCGGCGACCGAGTCCTCGACCACGACGCATTCGGCCGGAGCGACGTTTAGGCGCTTGGCCACCAGCAAAAACAGGTCCGGCGCCGGTTTGCCCCTGGCCGTCTCGCTGGCGGAGAACAACCGCGGCTCGAAATAGCGCAACAGACCGGTAACTTCGAGACTGATGCGAACGCGATCGATCGGCGATGAGGACGCCACCGCCTTGGGGCCGCGGATCCAGGTCAAGGCATGCGCGGCGTGCGCGACCGGGCGCAATTCCGCACGCAGCCGCCGCAACGTGTCGGCCGCCACCGTGTGGGGAAAATCAAGCGGCAACGTGCGCTGCCCGCTCCGCGCGAGCGTGCCGAACACGTCGGCCGGACGACGGCCGTGAAATTGCCGGGTCAGCTCGGTCGCCGACAACGAAATCCCGATCCGGCTCAACGCATCGGCGAGCACCGCGAAGACGATCGGTTCGCTGTCAACAAGAACGCCATTGCAGTCGAAAATGACCACAGGCCGCCCCATTGCTCCCGGCCGACGGCATCAGGTCGGCGAATCGCTTGCAGCGACGAAATAGGGTTCGGCGCAGCTAGTCAAAGACCGGCGCCGCCGCCGGCCCCGCTATCAACAAGGAGAGGACGGAAATTCCCCTCACCCGCGATTGCGAGCGAGGGGACCATAAGCGGCGCGTGCAACGCGCGATGAGTGGGTGGGAGGGGCGCCTCTTCCACCATGCTTCGCATGGGTCACCCCCGCTGCGCGGGGCAGCAGAATCAATTGAACTTCTTCTTGATGTCTTCGATGCCCTTGGCCAGCAGGTCCTCGGCGACCTTGCCCTTGGCGGCGGCGGCCAGAATCGTCTCGGCGGCGGCAACCGCGGTATCGGCGGCGGCGGCGCGCACGTCAGCCATTGCCTGCGCCTCGGCCTGCGCGATCTTGGTTTCCGCCATCTTGGTGCGCCGCGCGACAAAATCTTCCATCCGCGCCTTGGCCTCGACCGTCAACCGTTCGGCCTCCGCGGTGGCGCCGGCGACAATGGCGGCGGCTTCGCCCTCGGCCTCGCGCGCCTTGCGCTCGAATTCGGCCAATACCGCCTGCGCCTCCTCGCGCAACCGCACCGCCTCGTCGAGCTCTGCCTTGATCCGCGCCTGCCGCGCGTCGATCCCGCCGATCACCCGGCGATGGGCACCCAGATAAACGAGCAGAGCGAGGAAAAGGGCGAAGGCTATGGCAACCCAGGCTTCGGCTTCCGGCATAGCCATCACTGAAATCCTATCGCTTGTTGGCCTCGCCGACCGCGCGCGCCACGTCGGGCGCACTCGGGGCGACGCCGATCAGGCGTTCGACAATCGCGGCCGCCGTGTCTTCTGCGATCTTGCCGACATTGCCCATCGCGCTGGTGCGGGTGGCGGCGATCGAGCGTTCTGCCGCCGCAAGCTTCTGGTTGAGTTCGTCTTCCAGCCGCTGGTTGTTGGCCTTGGCCTCGGCGGCCTGCCGCGCGCGGGTTTCATTGGCGATCGCCTGCGCGCGGGCACGCGCATCGGCAAGCGACTTCATATACGCGGCATTGGCGCTCTCCGAACGCTCCTTGAACCCCTGCGCCGCCGCCAAATCGTCGGCGATGCGCTTTTGCCGCGCCGCGAAAATCCCGGCGACCCGCGGCAACGCGATCCGCGACATCAGCAGGTAAAGCAGAACGAAGGTCAGCGTCAGCCAGAGCAGCTGCGAGGGAAAATGCTGCGACTCGAACGGCGGGAACGCGTGGTGTCCTTCGGGCGCTTCGGTATGGGCGGTCGGCTCGGCCATGACGGGTTAAAGTCTTACAACCCGAACAGCAGAAGCAGCGCGATCAGGAGCGAGAAGATGCCCAGCGCCTCGGTGATGGCGAAGCCGAAAATCAGGTTGCCGAACTGGCCTTGTGCGGCCGACGGATTGCGCAGCGCGGCGGCCAGATAATTGCCGAAGATGATGCCGACGCCGACGCCGGCGCCGCCCATGCCGATACAGGCGATGCCTGCCCCAATGTATTTTGCGGCGATCGGATCCATGAGAAAACTCCTTTTCGAGGTTGCAACGGTTGAGAGCGGTCAGTGGCCGGGGTGGATCGCATCGTTGAGATAGATGCAAGTGAGAATGGCGAAGACGTAGGCCTGCAGGAAGGCGACCAGGAATTCGAGCGCGATCAGCATGATCACGAGAATGAAAGGCAGCGCGGCGCCGAACCAGCCGAGGACGCCGAAGCCGGCCAGCATGATGATGAAGCCGGCAAACACCTGCAGCGTGATGTGGCCGGCCAGCATGTTGGCGAACAGGCGGACGCTGTGCGAGATCGGGCGTGACATGAAGGACAGAATTTCGATCACCACGATTGCCGGCAAGATGTAGACCGGCACGCCCTTCGGCACGAACAGCTTGAGGAATTTGAGCCCGTTCCGCCAGAAGCCGTAGATCACCACGATAAAGAAGACGACCAGCGCCAGCGTCGCGGTGACGATCAACTGGCTGGTCACCGTAAAGGAATACGGAATGAGCCCGATCAGGTTGGCGAACAAAACGAACATGAACAGCGTGAACACGAACGGGAAGAACTTCATCCCCTCGGTGCCGGCCGAGGCTCGCACCGTGTTGGCGACGAATTCGTAGGACATCTCGGCGGCCGATTGCAGCCGGCCGGGCACGATCGCGCGCGGCAGCGTCGCCGCGATCATCAGCGCCGACACCAGGATGACGATGATGAACATGTAGAGCGCGGAATTGGTGAAGGCGAAATGCCGGCCGCCGATGGTGAACAACGGCACGATGTCCTGGATCGCAAATTGATGGATCGGATCGACTGTCATGATTCCATCGCCATTGTCACTATTTCCGGCTTGCCGATGAGCCGTCGTCCGGCTTGGCGCCGGGAACGACGCCGGCGGAGCGCATTACGTTGAGCACGCCGGCGACAAAGCCGAGCAAGAGAAAAACAATGAACCCCCAGGGCGAGATTCCGAGCAAGCGGTCGATGCCCCAGCCGAGGCCGGCGCCGACCAGCACGCCTCCAACGAGTTCGCTCGAGAGCCGGAAGCCCTTGGCGTAGCCCGATGCAGTCGTTGCCCGGTCCCCGCTGACATCATCGGACGGCCCGGCCGAGCGCCCTTGCGCTTGACCGAGACCTTCGCCGAGACGCCGGAGTCTCGCGGAGAGGGCGGCTTCATCGGTGTGCGCCTGATCGTGCTTGCCGTCTTCGCGTGTGCCGCCGCTCATCACTACTTGGACACTCGCGGCTTACCGGCAATCGAACCCGGCACACCCCCTAAAAGCCGCGCGGACCATACGCATTGAGTTTTCCCAAGTCAAGAAAAGCCCATGAATACGACCCAATCCTAATCTATTGATAAGATGAGATTTATGGACTGCATCGACCGGCTGTTGATGACCGGTTGTGCGGCGCAAAGTGGGGGCCGTTACACTGCCGATCGGTTGACGCAGGATCGGCATTGCTCCAACGCGTCATCCTGAGGTGGCCGGGCAAGCGGCCCTCGAAGGATGATCGGGCACCCTTCGAGGCTCGTTTCGGCTCCCACCTCAGGGTGACGGGTCATGTCATGAGGAGACCAGCATGCTCGCCAAAGCATTTGCCGCCTGCCTCGCCGGCGCTTGCCTGATCGCGCCGGCCTTCGCCGATGAAACGCCGCCCGGCACCGGCGACGCACGTTACATTTTCAATAAAAACGCCGACGGTTTCGTCCGGCTCGACAACCGCACCGGCGAGGTGTCGTTGTGCAGCAAGCGCTCGGTCGGCTGGGCTTGCCAGGCGGCGCCGGACGAGCGCGCCGTGCTGGAAGACGAGATCGCCCGGCTTCGCGCCCAGAACGCGGCACTGAAAAAGGATTTGCTCTCGCGCGGTCTGCCGTTGCCGGCCGTCGTATTCGCCGAGCCACCGGCCGTGGGCGCGAACGATCTGACCATACGTTTGCCCAGCGACGCCGAGATGAATCGCTTCGCAGCTTATCTGGGCAGGGTCTGGCATCGCCTGGTGGACGCGATCACGCAGGCGCAAAAGCAAGTCCTCAACAAAAGCTGACGCCGTGGCTATCGTGCGTTCGAATTTGTCAGCCATCCACTCCGCCCGGATCGACACGATCCGCTTCGCGGTCCTGACGGTTGAGACGCCGAGCGAGGGATTTTTCGAGATCACGCGCGAGGCGGCGCGCTTTTTGGCCGAGGCAAAATCACGCGACGGCGTTTTGCTGCTTTTCCTCCGGCATACGTCGGCGTCACTGGTCATCCAGGAAAACGCCGACCCGGCTGTGCGTGCCGATCTGGTCACCGCGCTGAACCGCGTCGCCCCCGCCGACGCCGCCTGGGTGCACGACACCGAGGGACCGGACGACATGCCGGCACATGTCAAAGCCATGCTCAACGGCGCGTCGCTGACGGTGCCGGTCGCCGGCGGCAAAATGCTGCTCGGCACCTGGCAGGGCATCTACGTCGCCGAGCACCGCACGCGGCCGCATCGCCGCGAGGTGGTGTTGCAGTTTGTGGGGGCGGCAGGATGAGGCCGGATGCTTCTCGCAATACTGACTCGTCGATGCCGCGTGGATTGCGGGTCATTTGGCAGGAAGAGGACGCTGTGCGCCTTTTATCCGGCAATGACGAATGAGGGCGCGCCAAAGAATCATGCGCGGTGCGCGGGCGTTTCAGAAAAAGCGCGCCGCGCCAAAGACCCCAATTCATCGGCGCAACATGCAAGGCCTTTGACTTCGCCGCGGCGATGACCATAACCGCCCCGTCTCGCTGTGTTTAAGGGCGCCTTCCGGACGGCATGCCGTAAGACGACAGCGAGATGCGGTCCCCGCGGGCGGAACTGCCAATCCGCACTCGGGCGGCTTTCGGGTCCCCGGTCGACCGGCACAAGGACCGGTCCGCACGGAGCGTGCTTAACCGCGGCATCGTCTGAGCGAAGCAGGCAAAACACCTGCCAGCCAAGCCTGCGGGAAACCCGGTTCTGGAGCTGAGCCATCGGGGTAGAAGCCGGTGGCGAGTGCCGCAAGCGTGAGCGCCGAAAGGCGG
>JAGXAC010000275.1 GCA_019075925.1 Hyphomicrobiales bacterium
GCCGATCACGACTTTCTGACCTTCTTTGTCCTCGACGTTCTGATCGACGGCGAGCACGCGGACGTTGCGCAACACAGTTTCGCTGATGAATCGCTCGACGCCGGTCACCTTCTCCGCCGCCTTGTCGCGGCGGGTCAGCACGATGTCGACGTGATCGTTGGGCAAGATGAAGCCGCCGACGCCGGTGTCCGGCTGCACGTCGATCGCAACCGCCCGCATGCCGTGCGGCAGTATGGCGGCCATGAAGCCGCCGCCCTTGCCGGCGACGACTTTCGAATCGCGGATCGGTTCACCGGCCATAACCGGCGTGCGAACGATGGCGCCAACGAAATCCTTGATCGCGTCGGGCCGGTCGGGCTTGCGGATAAAGTTCGCTCCGGCGGAAGCGGCCGGCCAGGTCTGCCAGCCGACATCTTTCGCGGCGACGACTTGCCCGGTGTCGAGATTCGATTTTGCCACCAGCACGTCCACGGTCGCGAGCGGCGGCGGCGGCGGCGGCCCTTTGGGCGCTTCCGGCTGACGGATGCCGTTCGCCAGATAGGCGGCAACACCGCCGGCGGCGAGAGCGACACCCAGGACGATGAGGCGCGCGGGTTTCATGACCCTTTACTTCCCAAAACAATGCAAACGGCGGGAGCAGCCGCTGCCCCGCGATTTCATCAGCTAAACGTCAAGGCATGGTTAATGAGGCGTATCCAAATCGCGTTAATTACCCGTTACGCCGGGGGTTTTGCGGCCCCACCCACGTCGGCGTGGCGCCGTCACACACGGGGGTTAGCCGCCAATCGTTAACGAGATATCGCCGCCATCCACTCGGTATGCGGATAGACGAGCAGCGCCGCCGCCGCGAGCGCAATGCCGTAGGGAACACCGGCGTCGAGGCGATGCAGCCGCTCCGCCCATTCGCGGCCGACGAAAATCCCGGGCAACGGCATGGTCCGGAATTGGATGATCGCAAGCGTGAGTACCCCACCGAACAGCGACGCATACACCAGGTAGTCGGCCAGGTGGGCAAAGCCGAGCCACAACACGGTAGCGGCAGCGAGCTTTGCATCGCCGCCGCCGATCCAGCCGCGCGTGAACATCGCAAATACAACGGCCAGCACAGCGGCCGCCGCACCGGCATGCGAGAGCATCTCGGCCGTGCTCATGCCGACCAGCAGCGCGAGCAGGCCAAAGCCGGCGACCAGAACGAGCGAAACGCGATTGGCGATCGTCATGGTGAACAAATCGCTCGATGCGGCGAACGCCATCATCGCCGGAAACAGCGTCAGTACGATTGCGTCGATCACGAGCGTCATGGCCAGCGGTTTAGCCCGACGGGGGTTGAAAGCCGGTTAGCAACCGCCGGAAAAACAAAAAGGCTCCGGCCGCCGGCCGGAGCCTTCTCTTGCAACATTCAGAGTGGGAGGCTTACTTAAGCTGGCTGGAGATCGAACTGAACGTCGAATTCAGCTTGCTGCCGAGGCCGTTCACGACGGCGATGATGGCGACGGAGATGCCGGCAGCGATGAGGCCATATTCGATGGCCGTGGCGCCCGACTCGTCCTTCACAAAACGCGAAACGAGGGTCTTCATAAGTTGGCTCCTTAAGATCCACACGTAGCTGTCTGAGCTCGACCCAACGCCCGTTTTTGCCGGACCGTTTGGATCGCCTTCGACCCTATTCACGAGAACTTGCGATGCAGTTAAATCGACTGCTGAAACCCCGCGTCATTGGCCCGTTCGGTATCGTAGTTAACGGCACGTTTCCGCTATCGACGATATTGCCGGTGTCGTCGCGGCCACGCGGACGGCGCTCGATTTGATCGAAGGTCGGTTCAACAAGTCTTTGGCTCCGGTTCGCCACGGAACTATCGTGAAGGAATGTTTCAGCGACGCAATCCGGCAACATTGAATTATTACGGCTGGCGCCAGCCAGCAGCGCACGCGCAGTTCGCCATTCATCGCTCATTAATGCGCTTGCTCGATACCGTTAGGATCGAACACGGCGCCGCCGTTTTGCGGGCGCGCATCGGACGAACCCGGTCAACAGCGGCTCATCAGATGAACCAGGAATTGCTTGCCTTCATTGTCAGCGTCGGCGAGACGGTTATGAAGAATATTCCGATCTCGCTCGGGCTCGCGGCTGCTTTCACGGTGCTGACCTACTTTTCGGCCTGCAATCCGGGCAAGCACTGGTGGCAAAAACCCGATCTGGTCACCGACCTTTGCTATTGGTTTTTCATTCCGGTCGTCACGCGATATCTGCGCATCGGCATGCTGGTCGCCGGCGCCGCGGTGCTGTTCGGCATCACCACCGCTTCCGGCTTGATCGCCTTTTATCAGCACGGGCACGGCCCGCTGGCGACGCTGCCGCTGGCGGCGCAAACGGCCGTCTTCATGATCGGCGAGAACTTCATCCTGT
>JAGXAC010000103.1 GCA_019075925.1 Hyphomicrobiales bacterium
GGAATTGTCGCCGCGGTCAGCGGCGCAAATGGTATGTCGCGGTAGCGCGGATCGAAGACAAGACCGAGCGCCGCTTCGACGGCAAACAGCATTAGGGCGATCAGCGTTCCGCCGAGTAACCAATCAAGCGCATCGCGGCGCTCGCCGGCGCGATGCAAAAGCGCAGCGAAGCCCGGCACTGGCCGTTCGGCACCGCATGCCATAGCGCAAACGACCGGGGCCGCCGCGGCTACGCCGGCGAAAGCAATCGAACGCAACCAGCTGCCGACACTGAAGCTGTCGATGCCGGCCATTTCCAAGGTCCAGCCAAACAGGATCGCCGGAAGCAGCGTGAGCGCGGCGATGCGCGGCCACAGCATCGGCGAAAGCTTGCCTTTGCGTCCGGTCCAGAATGCACCGACAAACGAAAGCGCGGCGACAATCACGCCGGCCAGCGCTTGCGCGGCCCAATGTGGATGGTCGGAGACCGTCCCGCCTGCCAACGGAAATTTCGGCCCGCCGGCGGCACGATCGAAAATTCCCCAATAACCGCCGACCGCGCCTTCCAGCGCGCGTTTCCATGGCTGGTCGAAAGCCTCGATGATGTTGAGCCGAAACTTGTCGTGCCGAGCCAGGGCCAGCGTCTCGATGACGGCACGCGCCTGGTTCGACGGCGACGGCTTGGCGCCTTCGCGCATGCGCCCGGCGCTTGGCCAGCCGAACTCGCCGATGACGATGTCCTTGCCGGGCATGGCGGCGGCGACCTTGGCGCGGATGGCGGCGACATGGGCGGCCGCCTGCTCGGCCGGGATCGGAAAGTCCTCCCAATAGGGCAGAATATGGATGGTGACGAAGTCGACGACGTTCTGCAGATCGGGATACCGCAGCCAGAATTCCCAGACATCGGCGTAGGTGACCGGTACGGCGACCTGCGCCTTGATGCGGTGAATGATCGACGCGAGTTCGCTGGCGGTCATCTCGCCGCGCAATAACACCTCGTTGCCGATCACCATGGCGATCATGACGTCCGGGTAGGCTTTGGCGAGCGCAATCGAGGTCTCGACTTGGCGCCTGGTTTTTTCGGGATCGCCGGAAACCCAGACACCGTGCATCACTTTCAGGCCGTGCCGGCGGGCGCTGGCAAGTACGCTCTCAGCGCCATCATCGACCGAGTAGGTGCGAACGCAGCCGGTATATTTGGCGAGAAAAGCGATGTCCTCCTCGATCTGCCAGGGTTCGACGCGGGTGCCTTCGACCAGTGGATCTTGGCTGCCGCGGAACGGTGCGTATGAGACGCAATAGAGCTTTTCGGCAGCCGCGGTCGGCAACGACGGCAGTTCGACCGGAGCGCCGAGCCACCACCACGCAACGCCGATGAGAACGGCCGTCAGCGCAAAACAGCCGAGCGCCGAGCCGAGCGTGGATGGGTGTGGCTTGCCGGACACCCCCTGCCATTAACCTTGCCGGCGTCCGCTGCCAAGATTGCCGGCAAGATCGATGGCTGCCGAACGTTCGGCGCTGGACAAACCACCGCGGTTGGGGTGTTGTCAGCGCTCGGACGTTCGTCGCAATGACGGCCCAATTGCCTGCTGAGTAAGCTTTCAGTTCGCATCGGCCCAATATGCGTTAAGTGAAACATGTCTTATCGCGCGTTCAGGGTTGCCGGCGGAGTTTGCGCCGCCGTTTTGTTGTTAGCGGCCGTCATCGGCCCCCTCACCTCCACCGGCTTCGCACAAAGCAAAGACGCTAAACCGGCCGATAAATCCGCACCGGCCGGCCAGGAAGCTGGCAAAGAGACGAACAAAGTCGACGAATACGCCGAAGCGCAACACGCGCTCAGCGGCCCGGCGGGCAACCCGGAATGCGTTTGGCTCGGCCGTCGTGTGGTCGGCCTGCTGTGGCGAGACGATCTTGATACCGCCTTCCGGCATCTCGATCTTTACGACCGTTTTGGCTGCCCGAGCGCCCATATCCAGGTCTCGTTCCGTTGCCTGATCCAGCACGGAAACAACATCGACCCGAAGGCCGCCGACACGCTGAACGCCCGCATTCAGGCGTGCTGGATCAACCCCGCTGCTCCCGCCATTCCGGCTCCGGCCGCGGCCGTCACCGCTCCTGCGGCCGCGAACCACTGAAATGTGAAACCGGACCGGCACGTGCGCCCCGCAACAAAAAAGCGGAACAACAACCGCTGTCTTGAATTTGCCACTACCGAGCGCTACGTGTTCAACCACCGCTCAGTGGTCGCCTATTTCCTATTGTTTGCCTTGCCTTGGGGACAGGCTCGGCCATTTATCTCATTGCCCCGCTTGGTTGAACTGTAATGCGCACCGTCGCAGCCGTGCTCGCGCTTGTAGCGTGCGTGCATGCCGGCTTGTGGGCCTTGCTACGGACTTCGATAACGGCTCCGGACGTTGCTGGACAGCTGGCCAGCGTTTCCTATGCGCCGTTCGTCAATTCCAAACATCCCGACTATGGCGACCGCCCGACGGCCGATCAGATTCGCGCCGACCTCAAAGCGATAGCCCCGTACACCCGCGCCATCCGTACCTATTCCTCGACCGGCGGCGCCGAACTCATCCCGCCGATCGCCGCAGAATTCGGGCTGAAAGTGGCGGTGGGTGCCTGGATCGACAAAAATCAGGAGCGTAACGAGCGGGAGATCCGCTCGGCGCTCGAACTCGCCCGCCACAACAGCAACGTCAACGCAATCTTTGTCGGCAACGAGACGATGTTGCGTAACGAAACCAGCGCGGCCGATCTCATCAAGCTCATAAAAAGGGTGAAAAGAGTAAGCCCCGTGCCTGTAACTACAGGCGAAATCTGGTCGGCATGGGTAGACCACCCGAAACTGGTATCGGCCGTCGATTTTATCGCCGCCCATATTCTCCCCTACTGGGCCGGCCTCGACGCCTCGGTTGCGGTCGACAACACCATCGAGACCTACGACCAACTGCGCCGCCTCTATCCGGGCAAGCGGATCGTGATCGCCGAGTTCGGCTGGCCGAGCGCGGGCTATAATTTCCGCGACGCCAATCCAGGCCGGATGAAGCAGGCGGCGATGATCCGCGACTTCGTCTCCCGCGCCGAGGCTTACGGCATTGACTACAACGTCATCGAAGCTATCGATCAGCCCTGGAAAACCATGGAGGGCGGGGTCGGGCCCTATTGGGGCCTGCTTGACGCCTCGCGGCACCCGAAATTTGCCTGGACCGGGCCGATCACCAATCCCGATTATCTCAAGCGCGCCGGGCTTGCCGTCCTGCTCGGATTGCTGCTGTCGCTGCCGATCCTGGCAATGGGTGGGGTGACCCTTGCCCAGACGCTCACGCTTGCCATCGCCGCCAACCTGGTCGGCGCGTGGTGCACGGCCATCGTCGCGTTCTGGACCAACCGCTATTTCGTGCCCGGCGCGGCGTTTGCACTCGGACTCGGCATCGTGCTGCTCGTCCCGCTGGTCGCCATTGCGTTTGCGCGCATTGAGGAAATCGCCGCCGTCGCTTTCGGTGGCCGACCGCGTCGGCTGGCAGTCGCGCCGCCGCTCGTGCCGGAGGGCTATGCGCCAAAAGTCTCGATCCACATTCCGGCCTATTGCGAGCAGCCGGACATGCTCAACGCGACGCTCGATGCCGTCGCCCGACTGGAATATCCGAATTTCGAATGCGTTCTCGTGATCAACAATACGCCAGATCCCGCGTTGTGGCGGCCGGTCGAAGAGCACTGCGCCACGCTCGGCGAGCGCTTCAAATTCCTCAGGGTCGAGAATCTTGCCGGCTTTAAGGCCGGCGCACTACGGCTCGCGCTGGCGCACACCGCCCCCGACGCCGAGATCATCGGCACCATCGATTCCGATTACGTGGTCGAAGCCGACTGGCTCAAGGACATGGTCCCGATGTTTGCCGATCCGCGTGTCGGCTTCGTGCAGTCGCCGCAGGACCACCGCGACGGCTCCCGCAGCTTGATGCATCGGGCAATGAATGCCGAATATGCCGGCTTCTTCGACATCGGCATGGTGCAGCGCAACGAGTTCAACGCCATCATCATGCACGGCACGATGGTGCTCATTCGGCGGGCGGCGATGGACGACGTCGGCGGCTGGTCGAGCGATACCATCGTCGAGGATACCGATCTCGGGCTGCTCATGCTCGAACGTGGTTGGCTCGCTCATTACACCAATCGCCGCTACGGCTATGGCCTGTTGCCGGACACGTTCGAAGCCTACAAGCGCCAGCGCCAGCGCTGGGCGTTCGGCGGCTTTCAGCTCGTGTGCAAGCACTGGCGCCATATGCTGCCGTGGTCGCAGACGCTCTCGCGCGAACAGAAACGCGAATATGGCTTGGGCTGGTTGAACTGGCTCGGCGCCGAGAGCGTCGGCGTCGTCGTTGCGCTGCTGAATATCGCCTGGGTGCCGGTGGTGGCGTTCGCCAACATCGCGGTGCCCGATAAAATCCTGACGGTGCCGATCTTCGCCGCCTTTATCGTCTCGGTCGCGCATTTCGTCGCGCTCTACCGGTTGCGCGTGCGCATATCGCCGGCGCAAATGCTCGGCGCCGTTTGCGCGGCGATGTCGATGCAATGGACGGTGGCACGCGCGGTCGGTACCGGCGCGCTACGCTCGCGCCTGCCGTTCCTGCGCACCGCCAAGGGCGGCGCCACCCGCAAGGGCGAATTCCCGGCGTTCTGGGAAGCGATTATCGTCGCTTTGTTATGGATTGGCGCGGTGACCTTGGTGGCGATGAACTACAAGCAGGTGCACGAGATCAATATCTTTGCGCTGGTGCTGGTGGTGCAAAGCCTGCCGTTCCTGTCGGCGGTGGCGCTGGCGGCAATCGAAGGGACGCGCTTTAACACGTTCGCCTATTGGCGCGGCATCGAGGCTCGCTTTGCCGATTTGCTGCCGCGGCCGAAAATCCCCGCTGAAGCGCCCAAGCTGCCGGCCGAGAATCGTGTCGAGGCGGCGCAGTAACCGCCTTACCCTGCGAGCGCCGTTTCTGCCAGTTTCACCCAGAACGACGTTCCGACCGGAATCGCTTCATCATTGAAATCGTACGCTGGGTGATGCAGCGCCGCGCTGTCGCCGTTGCCGAGCCAGATGAATGCGCCCGGCCTCTCTTCCAGCATGTAGGCAAAGTCTTCGCCGCCCATCACCGGCGGCGTGCCGGTCCTCACCTTGTCTTCGCCGGCGATGTCGCGTGCCACCGAAGCGGCGAAATCGGTCTGCCGCTCTTCGTTGACCAGGACCGGATAGCCGGGCGTGTAAGTGAGCTTAGCCGACGCGCCGTAAAGCCGCGCGGTGCCTTCGACCACCTCACGCACCCGCTTTTCGACCAAACTGCGGATTTTGGGGGCGAGGCTGCGCGCCGTTCCACGCAAGCGGGCATTGGCCGGAATGACGTTCTCGGTATGCCCGGCCTCGAACATGCAAATCGAGACGACGGCCGCCTGGAGCGGATCGACATTGCGCGCCACAATCGACTGCAGTTGATTGACGATCTGCGCGCCGACCAGGACCGTATCCACGCCGTAATGCGGCCACGCCGCATGGCCGCCAACGCCCTCAAGCTCGATGTCGATGGTATCGGTGGAGGCCATCATCGGTCCGGAGCGAATGGCAAATTCGCCGACCGGCAGGCTTGGCGCGCTGTGCATGCCGAACACCTTTTGGATGCCGAAGCGGTCGAGCAGACCGTCGCGGATCATGGCGCGCGCGCCGGCGCCGCCCTCTTCCGCCGGCTGGAAAATGACCACCGCAGTGCCGGCGAAATTCCGCGTGTCGGCGAGATATTTGGCGGCGCCCAGCAGCATGGCCGTGTGGCCGTCATGGCCGCAGGCGTGCATCTTGCCGGGCACGGTCGATTTATACGGCAAATCGGTTGCTTCCTGAATCGGCAACGCGTCCATGTCGGCGCGCAGTCCGACCACCCTGTCGCCGGCCTTGCGGCCGCGGATCACGCCGACCACCCCCGTGCGTCCGAGGCCGGTGACGACATCGTCGCAGCCGAAAGCCCGGAGCTTGTCGGCGACTGACGCCGCCGTCCGGTGCACCTCGTAGAGGAGTTCCGGATGGGCGTGAAAATCATGCCGCCAGCCGGCGATCTCGGCTTGCAAATCGGCAACGCGGTTGACAATCGGCATTGCGGGTCATCCTCACGCCGTTCGGCGTCTTCGGCGCCGGCAACCTAGCAAACCGCACCGGAACTGGCGAACCGGCGCGCCGTCGCGCGGAGCAGCGATAGGCGCCGCAGAACGACCAACCGCCAACTGCCGGCACGGCCTTACGAAACCATGCGATGATAGCAAATCGGGCCAGGCTGGCGAACTGCGGCAGGGCAGGCTGGTAACGCGCGCGACTTTTGAGTATGGAGTGCGCGCGCGGGCCCGTAGCTCAGTGGTAGAGCAACTGACTTTTAATCAGTAGGTCGCTGGTTCGATCCCAGCCGGGCTCACCATCCTGCTTCGCGCTGACGCGCTGCGCAGAATTGCAGTGGAATGGACTTCGGATCACGCTGTTGCCGGAAGATTGTGGGGAGCGGCCATGAGTGTCTTCAACGTCAATTATCTTTGCCGCGAAGTTTTGCGCGACCACGCCTTCCGCGCGGCGATGAAGGCCGATCCGGCGAAGGCCCTCGCGGGCTTGGACCTCACCGACGAGGAGCGTCGCGCACTGATTGCCGGTGACGTCGGCGCCCTTTATCGCATGGGTGTCAACGGCTTCCTGATGGGATACCTCGCGCGGTTCGAAGTTTGCGGCCTTAATGTCCCAAACTACAACGAACGCATGCGCGCGGTGAAGGTCGACGAAATCGGCCAACCAGTCTGAGCGTCGCGCTTCTTATGGCCCGGTGAGCTGATAGCCGAGATACCACGAGAACACATTGGTATCGGGCCCGTTCTGCAATCCTGTGCCGAGCGACACCAACAAGTGATTGTGCTCGTCGAAGTCGTAAATCGCGCCGATGTTAAACCCAGTGGTCGGCTTCGTGAAAGCGGGATTGCTGGCGCCGAACGCGACCGTCGAGGTTTGATGGAAGATTTCGCCGCCGATCGCCAGTTGCCTGGTCACCTGCCGCTGTAACAGCCAGCCGAAGAACCAATAGTCGCGATCGGCTGTGCCGTCGCCGTGATTGATCCAATAGCCGCCGCCGCCGTAGGTGGTCCAGTCGCCGAAGCTCTTCTGAATCCACAACGGGAAATAGGCACGCACGTATCCGGCGCCGAGACCGCGCGCCGCGTCCCCGGTCGGTAGCTCGATCAGCGGATAAACCCCAATCATCGGCAGCGCTCCGTTCTTGTCTTCGTTGACGAAGCGGTATTTGAAGCCAAGCTCGGTATCGCCGATGCCGTATTGCGAGGCCGCGCCGGCGGGGCTGTCGAAACTCAGCGGCGCAATGATGTGAATCTGGCCGTTGGGAACGATACCGTAATTATACTCAAACGCCGGCGCTTCGCCTTGGGTGTCGCCGCGCACTGCGATGCCGTTCGAGAACGTGTAGAATTCGAAGTGCTGATAGGGAACAGGCTCCGGATCATCGGTTTGAAATGGCGGCCCGGCCTCGGCTTTCGCGGCAAATAACGCAAGCAGTGCGGCGGTGAAGCCAGTTCCTATCCGTCTGAGCTTCGCGCGCATGAACCGTTCTTTACGACAGGAACGCCAGCACGATGCCGCCAAGCGCGCTGACGATGACGACGAACAGCGGCGGCGCGCGCCAGGCCACGAGAAGGACGAAGCCGACGAGCGCCACGCCGAAATCCCCCGGCGTCAGCACCGATGACGTCCACAGCGGGTTGTAGAGCGCCGCGCCAAGCAAGCCCACAACAGCGGCATTGACGCCGCGCATCATTGCCCGCGCAGCTACGCGCTTGCGCAAGCTGTCCCAAAACGGCAGCGTGCCGAGCAGAATGAGGATGCCGGGGATGAAGATGCCGAACAGGCCGAGGGCCGCGCCAGCTATTCCATGCGGCGACGGGCGCACCACGGCGCCGAGATAGGCGGCAAAAGTAAACAGCGGTCCGGGTATCGCCTGCGCCGCGCCATAGCCGGTGAGAAACGTATCGTCGCTGACCCAGCCGGGCGCGACGAAAGCCTGCCGCAGCAGCGGCAGCACGACATGACCGCCACCGAAGACAAGCGCGCCGGAACGGTAGAAAGCACCGAACAGCGCCAAGCCTTCAAAGTGTACCAGATTTTGCGCAATCGGTAGACCCACGAGCAAAACGAAAAACGTCGTCAGCGCTGCGAACCCGACTGCACGCGATACCGGAATCGACATGTGATCTGTCACGGCAGGCAGCGCGTCCCGGCAGAGCCAAAGGCCGGCAAGGCCGCCGAACACAATGGCCCCGATCTGAGCGATGGATGAGGGGCTGAACAAAATGATCAACGCCGCCACGGCGGCGAGGGAGGCGCGTTCTCGGTCGGGGCACAGCGTACGAGCCATGCCCCAAACCGCTTGCCCGACAATCGCGACTGCCACCAGCTTGAGGCCGTGGAGTAGGCCCACTCCAACGGCACCTTTTATCGCGCCGGCGCCGTAAGCGAACAGCACCAACACAATCGCCGAAGGTAAAGTAAAGCCGGTCCAAGCCGCGAGTGCACCGCGGTAACCGGCTCGCATCAGCCCGATTGAAAAACCGACCTGACTCGAAGCCGGACCTGGCAAAAACTGGCATAGTGCAACCAGATCGACGAATGATTGCTCGTCGAGCCAGCGCCGCCGCACGACAAACTCCTCGCGAAAATAGCCGATATGAGCGATCGGTCCGCCAAAGGAACTTACGCCGAGCTTGAGGAAAATCCTGAGCACTTCGAGCGGCGAGCGAGGCGTCTGCCCGTTGGCAACCTCGCGCTGCGAAGCCCGCTCAGCGTTCGTTGAATCGGCGGTTTCCATTACTTTGGCTCGACGGCACCACGAAACGGAATTCTCGCGCAGTATTCGCTAACTGCGAGCGAGTGCGCGCCAACGGCGCATTTAAAGAGCACCTCCCCGCGCCTTCGATCAACAACAGATAGAGCGATCAAGCAGCATACCCAAGTCGTCGCGCGCCCGGTACATCATGCTGCAAACGCTCCACTGGGGCCGACAAACGGTCCCTGAACCCTGGAATGAGGAATGCCCATTTGACAAAACGCCCGGCGCCCAAAGCGCCTATAGGCCGCGGACGAAGTCGATCATCGCGGCGCTCACCTCCACCGGGCGCTCCTGCTGGGTCCAGTGGCCGCAACCGGGCAGGATGATGGTTTCGCGCAGTCGCGGCACGAACTTTAAAAGGTTCGGCAACAGCCGGTCCATGCCGGGGAAATACATGACCAGGTCGCGGTCGCCGATCATGTAGAGCGCCGGCACCACGACTCTCAGTCCGGCGAATGGCGCGAGCAGTTCCCAGTTGCGGTCGATGTTGCGATACCAATTGAGGCCACCGCCAAAGCCGGTGCGCTTGAACTCGGCGGCGTAAAAATCCACATCGGCTTGGGTCAGCCAGGACGGCAGCGGTGGCGGATTGGTCAGGCCGCGGAGAAATCCGCTCTTGCGCGGCACCATGCCGACCGGATCTCCCGGTGCGCGGACCCGCGAGCCCTCTCCGGACGCTCCGTACAACATGGCGCGGACAGTCAGATCGACGTCGCGCTCAAGCTCGGCTTCGGCGACACCCGGCGCCTGAAAGTAGAGTTGGTAGAATAATGCCTGGTCGGTTTGCGGCATCACGCTGGTCGGCCGCGACGACCCGCGCGGTCGAAACGGGACGCTCAAGCCGATCACGGCGCGAAAGCGGTCCGGGCGCAATTGCGCCGCGTGCCAAGCGACCGGCGCGCCCCAATCGTGCCCCGCGATAACCGCCGTCTCGGCGCCGAGGGTATCGAGCAGGCCGGTCATGTCGCCGACGAGATGGAACAATGTGTATTTTTCGATCTCTGCCGGCGCGCCGGTCTGCCCGTAGCCGCGCATATCCGGCGCGACGGCCCTGAAGCCCGCCTCCGCCAGCGCCTTAAGCTGATGACGCCAGGAATACCAGGATTCCGGAAAGCCATGACACAGCAGAACGAGCGGACCTTCGCCCGCTTCGGCGATATGCATGCGGATGCCGTTGGTCTCGATGACGCGATGGACGATCTCGCTCACGGTGACGTCATCGCAATCCGCGCATTCCGGATTTACCCAGATAATTTTCCTTGTACCAGTCGACGATCGCGCCGCCGGTGGTAATCCACACCTCCTGACGCGAGGCGATGTGCGCAAGCGCCTTGGCAAAATGTTTGCTGCGGTGCGGATAACCGACCAGAAACGGATGCAGGCAGATCGACATCACGCGGCCGGTCTGGGCGCCGTCTTCGTACAGCACGTCGAACTGGTCGCAGATCATCTGACCGAAAGTCTCCGGGCTTTGATGCAGGTCGAGTAACGCCGGGATGTCGTTGATTTCGGTCGAATACGGCATGGCGATCATCGAGCCCTTCTTCACCCGCATCGGATAAGGCTGGTCGTCATTGACCCAGTTGCCGACATACTCGATGCCGTTCTCAGCCAGGATGTCGAGCGTGCGCATGGTTTCGCTCAGCGCCGGACTAAGCCAGCCGCGCGGCGCCTTGCCGGTGCTCTTGGCGATGGTGCCGACGACTTCCTTGATCAACGCCCGCTCTTCCGGCTCGGTTTGCGCGTTGATCAGCGTCGAGTTGTTGGTGCCGTGCCCCATCCATTCCCAGTTGAGCTTTTTGCCCTCCTCGATGATGCGCGGGTAGTGCCGGCAAACGTCGGAATTGAGCGCGACGGTGCCTTTGACGCCATGTCTCTCCATGACCTCCATCATCCGCCAGATGCCGACCCGCACGCCGTAATCGCGCCAGGAATAATTCAGGACGTCGGGATTGACCGGGATCGGCGTCAGCCGGGTCGATGGCCGGTCGAACAGGAAATGCTCGATATTGGGAACGACCCACACCGCGACGCGCGCGCCGTGCGGCCATGACAGGCGCGGCCGGTCGATAATGGCCGAATAATCAAAACGGTCGTGCTCCATCGGCACAAAAGATTGCTGCGGCGGCTTTTTCGCGGTGCGTCTCTTCGTTGGCTTGCGCGACACGGTTTTTCTCCCGAATGATCGTGCTAATCTTGCACAATCTCCGCATGGAAGTGAACGGCAGGAAGGAATGTCAGGAATGGCCAGTATCGTTGCCGGTTTCGGCGTGCCGCACACGCCGGTGTTCCCATTTTTCGTCAAACGCGACGGTCCGGAGAGCGAAACCGCCAAGCTGTTCGCGGCGCAGAAGGAACAGCTCGCCGCGGCCCGGCCCGACCTCATCGTGATGTTCGATACCGACCACCTCAACACCTTCTTCCTCGACAATCTGCCGATCTTCGCGGTGGGCGTCGACCGCAGCTTTTCCGGCCCAAACGACGAGCCGCGCGAAATGCCGGTTTACAAAATCCCCTCCTCGATCGAGCTCGCCGCGCATATTCGCCAGAGCGCCATCGCGGCGGGCTTTGACGCCGCGCTGACCCAGCATTATTCGGTCGATCATTCTGTTGCCGTGCCGCTGCATTTCCTCACGCCGGAAATGCAGGTGCCGGTTATTCCGTTATTCATCAGCGGCCACGTGCCGCCACTGCCGTCGGCCCAGCGCTGCTACGCGCTCGGCCAGGCGGTGGCACGCGCCGTCGAGACGTGGCCGCGGACACTGCGCGTCGTGGTGATGGGCTCAGGCAGTTTTTCGCTCGAAGTTGCCGGCCCGCGCATGGCTCCCGGCCGCACCGACGGCGTCCCCGATCCGGATTGGGCGTGGCGGATCATCAAGCTGATGGAAGAACAGCAGATCGAGACGCTGATCCGCGAAGCGACCGAGCATCAGATGCTCAAGGCCGGCAATGTCGGGGGCGAAGTGCTCAACTGGATCGCCATGCTCGGGGCAATCGGCAATCGCAAGCCGAACTACATCGCGCCGCAGATGCAGAACGGCCACGCTTATGGCGTGTGGCGCTGGAATTAGCGCCCGCACGATACAACACGCTCGTTTTGGGCATGAAATTGAATTCAGCGCGGAACCGGCGCGCGTGCTGCCGGCCGAGCGCGCTCTTTTGACACAGCCATAGACGCATACCTCGCCGCGAGCGTTCCATAGTCGGACGTAGAGTAATTGCGGCGGCACTCTGGACGCATTCGTCTTCGCGGAGGCAGAGGGAGAAACGGTATGAACGTCGAAGGCATTTTGAGGGAAAAGGGAGCGGACGTTGTAACGATCCAGCCGGAGGCCAGCATCAAGCGGGCGGCGGACT
>JAGXAC010000104.1 GCA_019075925.1 Hyphomicrobiales bacterium
GGGGCGCGGGCGGCGTCGACTTTCTCGCGCGCCGATGCGTGCGCGAGCGCGGCCGCTTCCGCGGCTTTCTCGGCATCGGCAAGGGTTCGCTGCGCGGCGGTCAGCGCGCTGTCGAGGGCGGCGGGATCGGGCGCGTTGCTGCTGCTGGCGGAAAGGCCGGCATCAATGTTGGCGATTTCGGCTTCCAGCCGCGCAGCACGCTGCGCATGCTCCTGCGCGGCGGCCTGGAGCTGATTGCCGCGGGCGGTCAGGTCGGCGAGAGAGCCGGTCAATTCGGCAAAGGATTTTTCCGATGCCGCCAGGGCCGCGTCGGCCTTCTCGACCCGGTCGGTAACCCCGGTCAGCCGTGCGGCTTTCGCCTGCGCTTCCGCCTTCAGCGTCGTCTCCTCGTCGGCGAGGCGCGCCAACGCCGCGCTCGCGTCGGCGGCGAGCTTGCGCTCGCGGTCGAGGTCGGCGGCGAATTGTTCGAGCCGCTGATTGAGTTCCTCGATGCGCGCCTTGGCGCGCGCTTCCTCTTGCTCGAGCGTTTCGCGCGCGACGATGAGCCGTTGCAACGCCGCGGCGGCTCTCGCTTCCGCTTCGCGCAGCGCCGGCAAGGTGGCCGCGACTTCCGTCTGCCGGGTTGTGGCGGCAGCCTGCTCGCCGGTGCGCGCCGCAACCACACGGACGGTTTCATCCTTGACGCGCTCTGCCTCGGCGACTTCGGCTTGTGCCGCCATCCAGCGCAGATGCAGCAGCAGCGCCTCGATCCTGCGCACCTGTCCGGAAATGTTGCGATAACGCACGGCCTGACGCGCTTGTGTCTTCAGCGAGGCGACCTGCGCCGCCAACTGCTGAATGACGTCTTCGACCCGGGCGAGATTTTGCTCGGCGGCTTTGAGCCGCAGCTCCGCCTCGTGCCGACGCGCATGCAGGCCCGAAATGCCGGCGGCTTCTTCCAGTACGCGGCGGCGCTGGTCGGGTCGGGCCTGGATGATCTCGCCAATGCGGCCCTGGTGCACCAACGCCGGCGAACGCGAGCCGGTGGAGGCATCCGCGAACACCACCGTGACGTCGCGCGCACGCACTTCCTTGCCGTTGATACGGAATGCCGAACCCTGCTCGCGGGTGATGCGGCGTGAAATCTCCAGGGTTTCCTGGTCGTTGAATGCAGCCGGCGCCTTATGGTCGCTATTGTCGATTAGAACGCTGACTTCGGCGTTATTGCGCGACGGCCGGTTGGTGTTGCCGGAGAAGATGACGTCGTCCATCTCCGAGGCGCGCATGGCCTTGTAGGAGTTTTCGCCCATCACCCAGCGCACGGCTTCGACCAGGTTGGACTTGCCGCAGCCGTTCGGGCCGACCACGCCGGTCAAGCCGGGCTCGATCTCGAAGTCGGTCGGTTCGACGAAGGACTTAAATCCGATCAGGCGCAGCCGCTTGAGCTTCATGCTTAGTCGGGTCCCATGGCCCGCTGCCGCGGCCGAAATCCCTGCAGGCTCACGTCGTTAGGCGGTGAGTCGCAGGGGGTGCCGCGTCGGCGCGGAGAATGAATCGTCGCGCCCGGGAGCGCAACAGCGGCGCCGTGTTATCCAGATTTTCGCCGCCCGCTCAACCGGGAGTCGGTTCCAAAACGCTCCTTCGGCGACGCCGGGACAGGGCAAAAAAACGTTATCCAGCCTTGAGATAGGGGTCGATCTCCTTGGCCATCGCCTCGATCGACTGGTCGCCGACGAATCTCTTGCCGTTGATGAAAAAAGTTGGCGTCGAGTCGACGCCGAGCTTGCTGGCGGCGCGATCGCGCACCGCCTGGATGTCGTCGAGCACCTTCTGATTCGCCAGGCAGGCGTCGAAGGACTGCTCGGTGAATCCGAACTGCTTGGCGATTTCGCGCAACGGTGCGATCGGCTCCTTGACCATCCATTCCGGCTGCTTGGCGAACAGCGCCTCGATCACCGGGATGAATTTGTCCTTTCCCGCGCATCGCGCGAGCATGAAACCGGCGGCGGCCAGCGCATCGAGCGGGAACTCGCGGAAGATGAAGCGCACCTTGCCGGTATCGATGTAGCGCTTCTGCAGTTCCGGGAAGGTTGTCATCGAAAAGTGCGCACAATGCGGACACGTCATCGAGGCGTATTCGATCACCGTCACCGGCGCCTTGTCGGAACCGAGAACGACGTCGCCGGCAGGGCCGGCTTTGGCGAGTTCGGCCAGATCGGTGCCCGCGGCGTCGGCCCTGGCGCTACGCGAGAATGCAAGGTCGGCAGCACTGGCGCCTGCGAGCGCAGCCATGGCAGCGGCCGTGGAAAATTGGCGGCGGGTCAGCGGCAAGATCGACTCTCCATCTGAACGAGCCTCGGCAAGCCAAGAATGGTCTGCCAGCCGAGAATGCTGGGTGAATGTGGCATTGACCGGACATCCCGCCAAGACTCCGCGCGGTCGCAGCCGTCACGGTCGCTTGATCGCCGCGCCCAGACGCGCCAGCGCCTGACGCAGGTCATCGTCGGCAATTTCCGGCAGATCGGCGGCAATGCGCGTCGTTTCCGCGGGATCGATGGCGGCAGCGCCCGTGGGCGCAGAACGGCGCAGCGGAGCCTGCCGCAGCGCAATCCGTTCGATGGCCCGCCAGCCGAGAAAGCGATTCACCCGTTCGCAGATGACGCCGGCAAGATGCTGCACCTCGATCGCCGCTGGTCCCTCGACGCGCAGGATGAGCGTACCCGGCGGGCGTTCGCCGGCCTCGTTGCCGCGCGGCCATTGAATCTTGATCGGTTCGCTATGCGCGGCAATCTCCGCCCCGGCGATTTCGGTCCACCGCGTCACCAATTCGGTCGAGGCAAAGCCCTGCCGATGGAACGTCTCGCCGACCACCTTGCCAAGCAGTTCGCGCAGCGGTTTGGCAAAAGAGCGGGAGGGCTTGTTCATTACGAGTGGCTCTGTCATGCCAGCGGCAAAGCGGAAACCGACATGACGGTAGCAGCGAAGGCTGCGAAACGACAGCAGGCGCCGGGCGAAAGGACGGTATCGTGCCCGCAACCCACCGCCTTGCTGGGCTGGTATGACCGCCACCGGCGGACGCTGCCGTGGCGTGCCGCACCCGGCGAGGCGCGCTCCGATCCTTATCGGGTCTGGTTATCGGAAATCATGTTGCAGCAGACGACCGTCCGGACGGTCGCACCCTATTACCGGCATTTTCTGGCCCGATGGCCCGACGTGCAGGCGCTTGCCGCCGCGCCGCTCGACGACATCCTCAAGGCCTGGGCGGGGCTCGGCTATTACGCGCGCGCCCGCAATCTGCATGCCTGCGCGCGTGCCGTGGTCGAACGCCATGCCGGGAAATTTCCAGCCGGCGAAACCGAACTGCGCGCACTGCCCGGCATTGGCGCCTACACCGCAGCCGCGATCGCGGCGATTGCCTTCGATGCGCCGGCAAGTCCGGTCGATGGCAATATCGAGCGCGTCGTCGCCCGGTTGTTTGCCGTCACCGCGCCGCTGCCCGCCGCAAAGCCGGAATTGCGCCGGCTGGCGCGCCAACTCACCCCACGATACCGCGCCGGCGATTTTGCCCAAGCGATGATGGATCTCGGCGCCACCATCTGCACGCCGAAAAATCCCGCCTGCGCGCTATGCCCGTGGAACGACGCATGTGCGGCGCGGGAGCGCGGTGACCAAGCGACGTTGCCGCGCCGGATCCCCAAGCTGGAAGGCGATTTGCGCCGCGGCGCAGCGTTCGTCGCGCGCCGCGTCGACGATTGTCTGCTCCTGCGTGCGCGCCCGGCCAAAGGCCTTCTCGGCGGCATGACCGAGGTGCCGACCACCGAATGGTCGAAGGATTTCGTGGACGACGATGCGCTCGAAAAGGCACCGTGCTTTGCCGGCAAAAAGCGGATGATGTGGCGGCGGATTGTCGGCGTGGTGCGTCATGTTTTTACGCACTTCCCGCTCGAATTATCGGTTTACGCCGCTGGCGTGCCGGCGTTGACCAAAGCGCCCGCCGGTACGCGCTGGGTCCCGATCGCAGAGCTTGGCGGCGAGGCGCTGCCGAGCCTGATGCGCAAGGTCATCGCGCACGCGCTCGAAAAATAAAATTCACCCGGCGCCCAACTCGGCGCGAACTTGCGCGCGCAGCGCGTCGATCACGGTCAGCCCGCGCGGCGTCTCGACATGCCAGAAGGTCCAGCCGTTGCAGGCTTCCAGTCCCTGCGCCAGCGCACCGATGCGGTGGATCGAGCCGACATTGTCGCCAAGCGCGATCGCGCCGTCTGCGCGCACCAGCGCGCGATGGCGCTTCTTGGCGTCAACGAGCTTGACACCCGGCGTCACCAGCCCGCGCTCGAGCAACGCCGAGAACGGCACCCGAGGCGCTTCGCGCGCGGTCATAAAGGCGGTCAGCGCCGGTTCGGCCATCGGCTCGATCGTCGCGATACGCCGTTCGGCGGCGGCGGCGTAACCGGCTTCGCGCTCGAAGCCGATGAAGCGGCGGCGCAGCCGGTGTGCCACCGCGCCTGTCGTGCCGGTGCCGCAAAACGGATCGAGCACCAGGTCGTCGGGCCGCGACGCCGCAAGGATCACGCGCGCCAATAAGGCTTCGGGCTTCTGGGTCGGATGCAGCTTCTTGCCGTCGCCGCCTTTCAGTCTTTCCTCGCCGGTGCACAGCGGAATGAACCAGTCGGAACGCATCTGCACGTCGTCGTTGCCGGCCTTCAGCGCTTCGTAGTTGAACGTATAATTGCGCTTGTCGGCATCGCGCGCCGCCCAAATCAGGGTCTCGTGCGCATTGGTGAAGCGGCGGCCGCGGAAATTCGGCATCGGATTCGATTTGCGCCACACGATGTCGTTGAGAATCCAGAATCCGAGGTCCTGCATCGTTGCGCCGACACGGAAGATGTTGTGGTAGGAGCCGATGACCCAAAGCGTTGCAGCCGGCTTCATCACCCGGCGGCAGGCGGTCAGCCAGGCGCGGGTGAAATCGTCGTAAGCCGAAAAGCTCGCGAATTTATCCCAATCGTTGTCGACCGCGTCGACGCGCGAGTCGTCCGGACGCTTGAGGTCGCCCTGAAGCTGCAAATTGTAGGGCGGATCGGCGAAGACGAGATCGACGGACGCAGCCGGCAGCTTTGCCATTTCGGCAACGCAATCGCCGACCAGGATGCGCGCGGTCGCGATGGCTTCGCTGGACTCGAAACTCACGCGGGGCGCCCTGACGGACGCCCCGCGACGCGACACAACCATGACTCAGAACTCTGACTCAGGCGACGCGATCGGCGACGCGGGACCTACAAACCGACGACGCGCAAGATGCCCGACCAAAGTAAAAATCGAGTTACTTGGAAACGCTCGCTGCTAGGCAATAAATGCCGGGAAACACTTGGTTAATTCGTGTCCCACTGCGGTACCTCCGGATGTGATAAAAAACGCCGGCGACGGCGCGCGCGGGGGCTCGCGGAAGGAGAATGACGGATGCGCACGGATGATTTTCGTCCCAGCACCAATGTCGAAGACGATCGCGAAGGCAGCGGTTCGCGCGGCGGTTTTCCAGGCGGGACGGGCGGACTAGGCATCGGCACCGTCATCATCATCGGACTGATCAGCTGGTATTTCGGTATCGATCCGAGCGTGCTGCTCAACGGTGCGCAGATTCTCACCGGCGGCTCGCCCATGCAGCAGACCGGTCCGGTGCCGCCGGTTGCGGCCGGCACGCCGACCGATCCGACCGGCAAATTCGTCGCTCAGGTGCTCGGCGATACCGAGGACCGCTGGAAGGAAATCTTCGCCGCCAATGGCCGGACCTACCATTCGCCGCGGCTGCGCCTGTTCAAGCGTGTCGAGCAGACGCCATGCGCGTTCGCGCAATCGGCGATGGGGCCGTTTTATTGTCCGCGCGACAAGCGCATCTACCTCGATCTCTCCTTCTTCGACGATCTGGAATACAAATTCGGCGGCTGTGCGAACAATAAGGTCTGCAAATTTTCCGAGGCCTACGTGATCGCCCACGAAGTCGGCCACCATGTGCAGGACGAGCTCGGCCTGTTGCCGCGGGTGATGCAGATGCAACAGGCGTCCGCCAGCAAGGCCGAGCAGAACCGGCTGCAGGTGCGCGTCGAGCTGCAGGCGGATTGTTACGCCGGGGTCTGGGCGAAGCGCGCGGAGCAAAAGCGCGATTATCTCGATCCCGGGGATCTCGACGCGGCGTTGCAGACTGCCGCCGCGATCGGCGACGATCGCCTGCAAAAGCAGGCGCAGGGCTATATCGTGCCGGACGCGTTCATCCACGGCACTTCGGAGCAGCGGCGGCGCTGGTTCATGAATGGCTTCAAATCAGGCGATCCAGGCGCCTGCGATACGATGTCGGCGAATCCGCTATAGGCCCGTTTCCGCTCATTCCCGCGCGAGCGGGAATCCAGTATGCTGCGTACTCCGGGTCCCCGCTTTAGCGGGGACGAGCGTCAGATGCAGTTGCGTAGGTTCAGTCCATGCCCGGCGTTGACGAGAGCAAGGAGTTTGTGCCGCTCAAGATCGCGGTACTGACGGTCTCCGATACCCGCAATCTGAAAGACGACAAATCCGGTGCGTTGCTGGTGCAACGGATCGGCGCCGCCGGCCATCTGGTCGCCGAGCGCGGCATCGTGACCGACGACATCGACGCCATTCGCTCGCGCGTCAAAATCTGGATCGCCGACCCGATGATCGACGTGATCATTACCACCGGCGGCACCGGCTTTACCGGCCGCGACGTGACGCCGGAGGCGATCGAGCCGCTGTTCGAGAAGAAGATGGACGCCTTCTCGGCGCTGTTTTTGGTGGTGAGCTTTCCGAAGATCGGCACCTCGGCGATCCAGTCGCGCGCCACCGCAGGCGTTGCCGGCGGTACCTACATCTTCTGCCTGCCGGGCTCGCCCGGCGCCTGCAAGGACGGCTGGGACGAAATTCTGGTGCACCAGCTCGATTATCGCTACGGGCCCTGCAACTTCGTCGAGATCATGCCGCGGCTCGACGAGCATCTGCGCCGGCCGAAAGCACGCACGCAATCAGGCTAAGTGGCTGCCGCTCAGCCGTCGTGATTGCGTGCCGCCAAGATCGCGAGCGCGGTCGGACGCAAAACCGGTGACCATTTTTGCTGATCGCTCTCATGGGGTGACCGTGCGGCTGCGCCTCATGCCCGGCCTTGTGCCGGCTATCCACGCCTTGCATGCGGCTCGGCAAAGACATGGATGGCCGGGTCAAGCCCGGCCATGACGAGGCGAGAAGAGTTCACAACTCCAGATCCCAGTGTTCGCTGATGACCGGCTTGCCCCAGCTGCGGTGTCGTTCCGAACGCGTCAGCCGGAAGCCGGCTTGCTGATAGATGTGGCGCGCGGCGGTCAGCACGCGATGGGTCCACAGCGTGACTCTCTTGTAGCCGGCGCGGCGGGCGAAGCAGATACATTCGCCGGTCAGGCGCGCACCGAGCCCGATCCCGCGCGCTTTCGGATCGACCAGCAAGAGCCGGATGCGGGCGACTTCGTTTGAATCCTTCGCCAGCATGATCGAACCGACATTCTCGCCGTCCATTTCGGCGATCCAGCAGCGCTCGCGCTTCGCATCGAACGTGTTGACGAAATCGGCGACGATCTGTGCGCAGACGCCCTCGAACGGGGCGATCCAGCCGTACTCTTCGGCGTAAAGCTCGGCGTGACGTTTGACGATCCAGCCGAAGTCGCCGGGTTGCGGCTGGCGCAAACGATAGCGTGGCGTATGCGGGCGTTTTCGGCGCGGCGGCGATTTAGCGCGCATGGAAGGCGCCGGTTGAAAGCGTCGTTATCCGGCGCCGGCCAATGCGACGGAGGAGGTCGGGTTCCGGATCGGCAGCGGTCAGCGAGTGTCCGCCCACCTGCCGATAGAATTCACTGCCGATCATCAGGCCCTGCTCCGGGCGCGGCAGGGCGCCGAGCGATGTGGCGACAAGCGAGACCGCCTGGCGCAACCCGGTCTGCGCGGCTGCGCTACGCCGGAACACCGCCGCGCCGGAGGCTTGCGGCGACCGCTCGACGAAGCTGCGCACCTCTGCAACCCACGGCGCATCGAGGACAATGCCCGGCCGCAGGAATAGGAGCCAGGGGGCGCGTGCCGCCGCCGCCGCCGATTTAAGCCGCAGCCCACGTGGACCTTCGCTCTGCAAAAAATTGCAGCCGGCCACATCGGCCACCGCCGCAGTCTCGTCGCGCGAGCCGGCGTCCGCGCACAGAACCTCGGCGACCAGGCCCGAAGTGGCCCCCGGCACCAGCGCGGCGAGCGTCCGCACCAGCGCGCGCTCCGAATTCAGGGTGTGGATAATGACCGTCAGCATAGCTGCGCCGAGGGGCGTCCCAAAGCGTTGAAGGTGCGGCAGGATTACGTTCATTCGGCCCTTCGTTCCAAGCCTTTCCACGGCATACGAATATTTGTTCTTGTTTTGTTCACTTCGACATATTAACTTGGTGACGGAGCGTCAAAGCCATGACCCGTTCGTCCGCGTTGAAACGCCCGCCGGCACCGCTGCCCTCCGCGCCGGCGGGCGAGTGGGGAACCGCAATTGACCGCGAGCGACGCCGCGGCCGCGGCACCGGTTCGAATGCGTCCGGCCGGTACGAGCCGCTTGCCCGGGTCGCTTTCGACGACGGTTGGCAAAACATCGACGACCTGCCGCCGTTCAAGACGAGCGTGACGGTCGATGCGACACGGCGGGTCATCACCCGCAACGATTCGCCCGATATTTCCTTCGACCGTTCGATCAATCCCTATCGCGGCTGCGAGCATGGCTGCGTTTATTGTTTTGCGCGCCCGACGCACGCTTACCTCGGCCTGTCGCCGGGGCTCGATTTCGAATCGAAATTGTTCATGAAGCCGAACGCGCCGGAATTGCTCGAGCGCGAGTTGTCGGCGCCGGGTTACCAGCCCAAGATCATCGCCATCGGCACCAACACCGATCCGTATCAGCCGATCGAACGGCGTCATCAGATCATGCGCCGCATCCTCGAAGTGCTGGAGCGCGCCGGCCATCCGGTCGGCATTGTCACCAAGTCGGCACTGGTGCTGCGCGACCTCGATATTCTCGCGCGCATGGCGAGCCGCGATCTGGTGAAAGTGGCGCTGTCGGTGACGACACTCGATCCGAAGCTTGCGCGCATCATGGAGCCGCGCGCCTCGACGCCGCCGCGCCGGCTGGAGGCGCTGCGCCAGTTGGTCAATGCGGGAATTCCGACCTCGACGCTGGTCGCTCCGGTCATTCCGGCGATCAACGACGCCGAAATCGAACGCATCCTGGAAGCTGTCGCCTCGACCGGGGTGCGCCACGCCGGCTACGTGCTGCTGCGCCTGCCGCTCGAGGTGCGCGATCTGTTCCGCGAATGGCTGATGGAGAATTTTCCGGACCGTCATCGCCATGTGTTCAAACTCATCCGCGACATGCGCGGCGGCAAGGACTACGATTCCAGTTTCGGCCGGCGGATGACCGGTTCCGGCCCGATCGCCTGGATGATCGGGCGGCGGTTCGAGATCGCCTGCGAAAAGCACGGCTTCAACGCAACCAGCGTGAAGACCACTACCCGGCACTTCAGCCCGCCGCTGGCGGCCTCGGACCAGCTCAGTCTGTTCGGCTAGTCGTCCGGCCGTTCACGCAATTCTCGGCGCCGTGGAAGCCGCATTGCGAATGACGCCGGGCCGTGGTCAACATGCCGGCATGAGTTACACCGCCGCCAAGGCCGCGCCGCGCCTGCCGCTCGACGAAGAGATCGTCCGCCCGACGTTTCGCCGCGAGCGCGCCGCGTTCAAGCGCGGGGTCTGGCCGGTTGCCGGATGCGACGAAGCAGGTCGCGGTCCGTTGGCCGGCCCGGTCGTAGCCGCCGCCGTCATCCTCGATCCGGACAATATTCCGCGCGGTCTCGACGATTCCAAACGGCTTACGCCGGCGCGGCGCGAAGTCTTGTACGAGCGTATCTGCGCGCGTGCGCAGGTAGCGGTGGCGATGGCGCCGCCGTCGCGCATCGACCGCGACAATATCCTGCGCGCGTCGCTGTGGGCTTTGGCGCGCGCTGTGGCCTCGCTCCCGGTGAAGCCGCAACTCGTCTTCGTCGACGGTCGCGATCGCATCGACGCCGGTTGCGAGTGTCAGGCGGTGATCGGCGGTGACGGATTGGTGGCCTCGATCGCCGCCGCCTCGATTGTCGCCAAAGTCACGCGCGACCGGCTGATGACGTGCCTCGGCGCCGCGCATCCCGGCTACGGCTTCGAGCGCCACATGGGCTATAGCGTTCCGGAGCATTTTGCCGCGCTCGACCGGCTCGGACCGACGGTACACCATCGCCGGACGTTCTCGCCGGTGGCCGGTGCGCTGGCCGAATTGGCCGACACCGACGACGTCGTGACTGCGATATTGCCTCTGTAGCGGCGCAGCCTTAAGACGGCGCGCTCGCCCGCTCACAGGCGGACGTTGGAATCAAAGGACCATTAGCGGATATTTGCCGGCGGACTTTGCTTTGCCATTCGCCTTGCGCAATTCGCGCGGGTGGCGAATGTCAAATCCGCTCCAGCAGAGGCCCGATGTTTTACGTCCCTCTCTATCTGGAAGGCTTGCGTGCGCGTCCATTGCTGGTGTTCTGGCTGGCGACGCTGGCGCAGGCGGCGGTGTGGACGTTGGTGCCGCTGGTCTTTTACGCCGCCCCGCCGGGTGCGCTGCCCGAGGTGCTCGCCGTCGGCCATCAATTGCAGCTCAACGGCAATTTCGGCCCACCGCTCGCGTACTGGCTCGCGGAAATCGCATTCCGCTCCGCCGGGTTGTTCGGCGTGTATGTGCTGTCGCAACTTTGCGTGATCGCGACATACTGGTGCGTATTTACGCTCGGCCGCGCCATCGTCGGCGCGACGCACGCGGCGATGGCTGTGCTGCTGATGGTCGGCATTACTGTTTTCACGGTGCCGACACCGGATTTTGGCCCACCGATCCTGGCCATGGCGCTGTGGTCGGCGGCGCTGTTGTTCTACTGGCGGGCGGCAATCGAAAACCGGCGCGAATATTGGTACGCGCTTGGCGGCGCGTTGGCGCTCCTGCTGATGACCAGCGATGGTGCGCTCATTTTGTTTGCTGCGCTGGCGCTGGTCGTCGCAATGACCGAACGCGGGCGCGCCGTCGCCCGCGCCCCTGAGCCGTGGATCGTGCTGGCCGGCCTGATCGGTTTTTTCTGCGTGCACGTCTACTGGCTCGAACGTTCCGGCATCACGTTGCTGCCGGCGCTTGCGCGGCTGCGCGGCGCCGGAATGGCCTTCGGCAATACGACCGCCTGGCTCCGGCTCGTCGTGGCGTTGCTGCTTGCGCATGCCGGCCTCGCCGTTCTCGTGGTGCTGGCCAGCGGGTGGCCGCGCACGCGCGCGCAGCCAGCGCCGCCAGTCGTGCGCGCACCCGCTCCACCCGATGCGGCGACGTTCGTCGGCTGTCTTGCACTGGTGCCCGCACTGCTGGCGACCATCGTCACGGTGCTGGCCGGCGCACGCTTTCCGGTCGGCGGCGCCGCGCCGCTGCTCGTGCTTTCCGGACTCGCGGTCGTCGTGGCTGCCGGCAGAAACGTCGAACTGCATCATCAACGCATCCTCGGCTACGCCTGGGTCGGGCTGCTGCTGGTGCCGGCGTTGTTCATTCCGACGGTGATCGCAGTGTTGCCGTGGACGACCGGCACTGAACTGCAGGTGGCGCAACCCGCAAGCGCCATGGGCCGCTACTTCGGCGACAGCTTCGCCCGCCGCACCGGACGCTCGCTCGCCGTAGTGAGCGGGGACGAGCACCTGGCCGAATTGATCGCGCTCGCCGCGCCAAGCCGTCCGAGCGTCTATTTCGCCGCCGATCCGGGGCGCTCGCCGTGGGTCAGCGCCCGTGACATCCGCGACAAGGGCGCGGTGATCGTGTGGACCGCGCACGGCACCAATCCCACGCCGCCGCCGGAGATCAAGTCACGTTTTCCCGACCTGGTTCCGGAAGTGCCGCACACATTTTCGCGGCCGGTGCGCGGGCGGCAGCCGCCGCTATTGATCGGATGGGGCGTGATCCGGCCTGCGGCGGCGCCGGTTGCAGCCTCGCCGGCTGCGGTATCGCCGCCCGTGTCCGCCACGCGCTGAACGTCCGACGTCAGTGATCCGCCGCGCTTGCGCCGACCTTGCCGCGGAATAGC
>JAGXAC010000003.1 GCA_019075925.1 Hyphomicrobiales bacterium
CAACCCAGGCTTCAAGGGGGTCCATAACCGATTGCCTAATTCATTTGCGCGACTCGGAGCTTTATATGACGGACGGAGAGCGACGAAAATGATCGTTAAGCGACCCCGATATCTCCGCTATCCGCATCCGCCGCCATAATTGTGGCACTGTAATTGCCTGAACTCCTATCGTGCTGAGTCGTGCGTTCTGAAACCGAAACAGGAGATTGCGATGGGCAAGGATCGGGACTGGAAAGAAGAGCAAGAAACAGTGCTTGGTCGTTTGTTTAATGCACTTTTCGGTCGTTCAAACGCTACTGAGGAGGATGTTCACCGGGATATCCACTGGCTGGGCACAGTGAATAAACACCTCAACGACGATGACGATTAGTTAGCCGAATGTGTTGGGGGAAGCCGCTGCATTTTGGCGGCTTCCTCTTTCGCTTAATTAAAGCAAGGCGTGGATGGCCGGGATAAGCCCGGCCAAGAGGGCTTGGGAATGCGGAAAGCGAGCCGTGACGACGGTCAGCCTCCACATCGATGCCGATGCCGGCCCGGTGAAGCAGTAAGCGTAGGGTGGGCTGAGCGCAGCACAGCCCACCCAAAGGACGCAGTGGCACTATGGCGAAGAAAGTAAAAAGGACTAAGGCGAAACCCAGCCTAGCGGACGATATCCGCGCGAGCTTGCAGGAGGCGTTGAAATATGCGCGCGGCGAGAAGGCCGACATCATCGTCCATCGCGTCGTACCGTGCGCAAGCTCTGCGCGTGAGGCGCGTCTCAAGCTTGGCCTGCCGGCAGCGAAAAATAAATCGGCCGCGTGACGACGATCAGCCTCTACATCGACGCCGATGCCTGCCCGGTGAAGCAGGAGATTTATCGCGTCGCCGAGCGGCATGCGCTCAAGGGTACCGCGCTTAAAGTCCTTGTCGTCAGCAACTCACCGATCGCCGTGCCGCGCGACGTTTTCGTTGGCGGCCCGCCGGACGCAAAACCGGGGACCACTTTTGCCGGCGGCCCGCTGATCGAGCGCGTCGTCGTCGGCTCGGGCATGGACGAAGCCGACAACTGGATCGCCGAGCGCGCCGGCAAAGGCGATATCGTCATCACCGCCGACGTGCCGCTCGCCAGCCGCAGCGTGAAAACGGGCGCGACGGTGATCGCACCGAACGGCAAGCCTTTTACCGAGGACTCGATCGGCAACACGCTGGCGACGCGCAACCTGATGGATTCGCTGCGCAGCGCCGGCGAGATCACCAGTGGCCCGAAGCCGTTCGCGCCGCGCGATCGGTCGGCGTTCCTGTCCGCGCTCGATCAGGCCATCGTCCGGCTCAAACGCGCCGGGTTCGGTGAATAGCCAGGACAACCTTTATTCGTCATGGCCGGACCTGTTCCGGCCATCCACGACTTACTTAGGTCCAAAGGCGTGGATGCCCGCGACAAGCGCACGGACGCAACCGCATTTTCTATGGTCCCCTTTTCCTTGACTTTCGTCCCTAATTCAGTTACGATGTAAGAATCTCGCTCAGTGAGGGGCGTGGCCTCGAGACACACCTGGACACGGAGCGAGTGCGGTTCCTGCGGGCGGGGTTTGTCACCCCGCTCCCGGGCGGTCCGGGCATCGTCCCCTCCGGCAGCATGACCGGGGCGCGGGGTGCTCCGCTTAAGCGCGAATGACGGCGCGGGTAACGCCTGCGTGTCTCTTTTCCGTTCGCGTGAAGCGCGGCCTGGGCTGAGTTCTGGCGTTCGCTCGCCGGGGCAAGCGCCGCCGTGGGGCGCCGGAAGGCGAGCGATCCCCGCCCGGATCGCTGCCGTGCCTTCGCGGAATGAGTGGCGCAAACTGCGTACACTCGTTGGCGTGAAGCACGGCCATGGCTGGATGCGTCTTTCGGCGCTCCACCCCCTCCTCGCGGAGGCTGCTTCGTTTTCCGTTTAGTGAGCAAAGCTCGGACGCTGACGCGCCGCGAGAACGAGTCTCTGCGCTTACCTCTCCCCGCACGCGGGGAGAAGGAGCACGGACGCGCAAACGCTTGATGCTTTGAGTCTCTTGATGTTTCGAGCCCCTTGATGCTCTGAGCCTTGATCCCGGCGATTTGTTTGCCGAAAATTATCCTTGCAGATTTATTCCCGGAAACTTTCAGCGACACCAGCGAGCACGCCATGATCCGCAAATTGTCGTCCGGCAAATACCGGCTCTATTCGCGCAAGAAAAACCCAAAGACCGGGCGCCGGCGCAATCTCGGCACCTTCGGCTCGCGCGCCGCCGCCGAGAAGCATGAGAAGGCGGTGCAGTATTTCAAGCGGCATTGACCTTTGCCGTCTCCCTGATCTTTGCCGGCACCCTGAGGAGCGAGCCATTAGCGTTTACGCGCGTCTTCGACACGCTATCGCGAGCCTCGAAGGGCGACACCGGCATCCTTCGAGGGCCGCTTCGCGGCCACCTCAGGATGACGCCTCGTAGAATGTAGAATGACGGCAAAGAAGGCGAGCGGCCATCGATATCGCCATATTTACTGCGCGGTTCTGCCGCGCATTCACCATGTCGTCGCATCCGCGCGTAGACGCTCTTGATTGAACCAATCGGCCGCGAGACACTTCTTATAAAGGGCGATCGGTTGCCGACCCATCGGGTGATTCACATGCGGTTTGGTTTTGCGCTTCGGGCCTCGCTGCTGGCCGGTTCGCTGGCGCTGCCACTGGCGTCGGCGGCACGGGCCGAGATCGACGTCAATATCGACAAGACGACGCAGCGGATGACGGTCTCGGTCGACGGCACACAGCGCTACGAGTGGCCGGTCTCCACCGGCCGCGCCGGTTACGACACGCCGAACGGCACCTTCAAGATCAACCGCATGGACGCCGACCATCTGTCGCAGGAATGGGACAACGCGCCGATGCCGCATGCCATGTTCTTCGACATGCACGGCCATGCCATTCACGGCTTCTTCGACGTGAAGCATCTTGGCCAGCCGGTCTCGCACGGCTGCGTGCGGATCGCGCCCGATCACGCGGCGCTGCTATTCAAGCTGGTGAAGGCGGAAGGCATGCAGGAGACGAAAGTCACCGTCAGCGGCGAGGCGCCGCGCACCATGTATGCCGCACGGCGCGCGCCGGCCTATGCCGCCGGCGGCAACCCGATGCAGATCGTCCCACCCGGCTACGATCGGCGACTGCAAGCGCAGCAACAGCAATGGCAGGCGCAACAGCAGCAAATGCAGCAACAGGCGCTGCAGCAGCAAATGCAGCAGCAGGCGCAGATGCAACAGTGGCAACAGCAGCAGCAGCCGGATTCCTGGCATCAGCTGCCGCCGCAGCCGCCACCCTATGGCCAGCAACAGGCCTATGACTCGCAGGGCCGGCCCTATTACGGTCAGGCGCAGCAATATTACGGCCAGGTGCAGCAGCCGTATTATCAGCCGCAGTCCTATTACGGCCGGCCGGTCTATGTGGTGCCGCAATATTACGTGGCGCAGCCAAATTAATATTGACGCGCTCGCGCCGGCTTGTGGGTAAAGCCGGGATAAACCTGTGGGTCGTATCGGGATATTTCTGGCATAAGCTGCCGCCGCCGCGGCAAGCACCGTGCGACGCAGCGCGCGGATAATTGCGTGAATCGATCTGACAAGCCCAAGCAAGATAATGACTTCAGCGACCGGCCGGCAACGCGGCTCCGTCGTTGTCGGGCAGTTCACAACCACCGAACAAGCGGCGCACCGGGCGATGGAGCGCCTCGCCGAGCATTTTGCCGGCGACGATGTGGGAATCGGCCTGATCGACACCGGCAATGGACGCTGGCAGGTGGCGCTTTATTTCTCCGTCCCGCCGGAGCGAAAGGCGGTGGCGGCTGCGGTAGCGGCGGCGGCCGGAGCGAAAGCTGCGGCGGCATTGCGCTTCGCCCGCATCGCGGCGATCGATTGGGCCCGCGCCAGCCTCGCCGGCCTGGCGCCGGTCGCAGCCGGACGGTTCGTCATTCACGGTGCGCACGACCGCGCCCGCGTGCCGCCGAACCGGATCGGCATCGAGATCGAGGCCGCGCTTGCCTTCGGCACCGGCCATCACGGCACCACGCGCGGCTGTCTCCTCGCGCTCGACCGCCTCTGCAAATTATTGGACAAACCAAAGCCTGCAAATCTTGACCGTCACCCTGAGCCGCGCGCCACGCGCGCGTTTACGCGCGCCGTCGCAACCGAGTTCACGCAGGCTGTGCCTGCAACGGGCGCGCACCTCAGGATGACGAAAATGCGCATCCTCGATCTCGGCACCGGCTCTGGCGTGCTCGCCATTGCCGCGGCCCGCGCGCTGCATGCCCGGGTGCTGGCGACCGACATCGACCGCGAGGCGGTGCGGGTCGCGCGCGGCAACGTCCGGCACAACCGCGCCGGCGCGATGGTGGAGGTGGCGCGCGCGGCCGGCGTCACTGCTGCACGCCTGCGCGCCGGCGCGCGCTTCGACCTGATTTTCGCCAACATCCTGCTCGGGCCGCTCTTGTGTCTGGCCACGCCTCTGCGACGGCTCGCCGCTCCCGGCGCCCGCGTCGTGCTGTCCGGCCTCCTCGCCGCGCAGGCCAATGCGATCATCGCCGCTTACCGTCCGCTGGTGCTTGAGCGGCGGATCACGCTCGACGGCTGGAGCACGCTCGTTTTCAGGCGTCACACGCGCCACGCACCCGCCGACGATTGAGCCGGCTATTTATTGTTTGGGCATGATCTTTTCCGAAAACCGGTTTCCACTTTTCGAGATCATGCCCTAAATTCGCGCGCATGTTCGAAGCCCATTTCCAATCGTTCGAGGATCGTGCCGGCCGCGGCGATACCTCAGCGCGGGTGGCGGCGTTGCGGGCCGAGCTCACCCGGCGCGGCCTCGACGGCTTTATCGTGCCGCGCGCCGACCGCTTCCAGAACGAATACGTGCCGCCCGCCGCCGAACGGCTGGCCTGGCTCACCGGCTTCACCGGTTCGGCCGGACTGGCGATCGTGCTGGCGGACCGCGCCGTCCTGTTCGTCGACGGCCGCTACCAGGTGCAGGTGCGCGACGAAGTCGACGGCGCCATCTTCGCCATCGCGCATCTGGTCGACGATCCGCCGCCGGTCTGGATCGAGGCCAATCTGCCGGCCGGCGCCAAGCTCGGCTATTCGCCCTGGCTGCATACGGTGGACGGGGCCGAGCGGCTCGCCAAGGCATGTGCGGCCGCGCAGGCGGCGCTGGTGCCCGTGGACGACAACCCGGTCGATGCGATCTGGAGCGATCGTCCGGCGCCGCCGCTCGGCGCGGTGGTGGCGCACGAGCTTCGCTATGCCGGCGAAGATACCGCCGGGAAGCTCGCGCGCGTCCGCGCCGAGCTGCAAAAAACCTCGGCCGACACGCTGTTGGTCACCGACCCGCAAGCGGTCTCGTGGCTGTTCAACATCCGCGGCAACGATGTTCCGCATACGCCGGTGGTGCTGGCCTTCGCGACGGTGCCGAAAGAGGGCCGCCCGACGCTGTTTGTCGATTTGCGCAAGCTCGGCAACGAAATCCGTTCCAGCCTGGAGGAGTTCGCCGACATTCGCCCGAACGCCGCCTTCGAGCGCGATCTGGTTGCGTTGGGCGAGGCACACCGCACGGCGCGGCTCGATCCGGGCAGTTGTCCGGAAGCGATCGCCCGGCTGATTGCCGACAGCGGCGGAACGATCGTGCGCGGCGCCGATCCGATTGCGCCGTTGAAGGCCGTAAAGAATGCGGTCGAGATCGCCGGCGCCCGCGCCGCGCAGCTGCGCGACGGTGCGGCGGTGACACGCTTTCTCGCCTGGTTTGACGTGCATGCGCCGCGCGGCGAGCTGACCGAAATCGACGCGGTCGAGGCAATCGAAAGCTTTCGCCGCGACAGCGGCCTGCTCAAGGACGTTTCATTCCCGACCATCGCCGGCGCCGGTCCGAATGGCGCCATCGTGCATTATCGCGTCACGCGCAACAGCAATCGCCGGATCGTGCCCGGCGACCTGTTTCTTCTCGACTCAGGCGGTCAATACGAGGACGGCACCACCGACATCACGCGTACCGTCGCGGTCGGCAATCCGACCCCCGACATGCGCCGCAATTTCACGCTCGTGCTCAAGGGACACATCGCGGTGGCGCGCGCGATCTTTCCGGAAGGCACCACCGGCGCGCAGCTCGACACGCTGGCGCGGCAGTTCCTGTGGCGGGCGGGACTCGATTTCGACCACGGTACCGGCCACGGCGTCGGCAGCTATCTGTCGGTGCACGAAGGCCCCGCGCGCATTTCCAAGCTCGGCAGCGCGGTGCTCCAACGCGGCATGATCCTCTCCAACGAGCCCGGCTATTACCGCACCGGCGCGTACGGCATCCGCATCGAGAATCTGATTCTGGTCGGCGAAGTGCCGGCCCCGCTCGACGCTGAAAAGCCGCTCAACGCCTTCGAGACGCTGACGCTGGCGCCGATCGACCAGCGGCTGATCGAGCCCGACTTGCTGACGGACGACGAGACCGACTGGATCAACGGCTATCACGCGCGCGTGCGCGATTCGCTCACGCCGCTGCTGGACGTGCCGACCCGAGCGTGGCTCGGCGCAGCAACGCTGACGCTCAAACCGCTTTAACCCTGCCTGTTCCCGCCGCGGAACTTTTGCGATCAGGGTGCGTTTTCTCGCCGGGTTGGGATGGAGCGAGGAAACGTCATGCTTGGCACTATCCTGATCATCATCTTGATTCTGCTGCTCGTCGGCGCGCTGCCGACGTGGCCATACTCGACCGGCTGGGGGTATTATCCCGGCGGCGGACTCGGACTTATCCTGATCATCGTCATTATTCTGGTCCTGGTCGGAAGAATTTGACGACCGTCCCGCGCGGCGGGACGTTGAACGCATCATGAGTAAAGAGCGAGGCAATCCATCCGGCGCGGACGGGTGGATTGCTTTGTCGTTTGCCGCAATGAAGGCTAGCGAATTAGCTTAGCCCATTCGTCTTCGGTCAAGATGGCGACGCCGAGCTTCCTGGCTTCGGCGAGCTTCGAGCCGGCGCCCGGTCCGGCGACGACATAATCGGTCTTTTTTGAGACCGAACCCGAGACTTTCGCGCCCAAGCGCTCGGCGGACGCCTTGGCCTCGTCGCGGGTCATTTTTTCCAGTGTGCCGGTGAACACGACGGTCTTGCCGGCGACAGCGGAATCGGCACGCGGCTTTTCGGCATCCAGGATTCGCACCTGCGCCGCCAGCCGTTCGATCCGCCGCCGGTTCTGTGCCTCAGCGAAGTAGTCGCGCAAGCTCTCGATCACCGTGTCGCCGATCTGATCGAGCGCATCCATTTCCGCCACCGTCTCGTCGTCGCCCTTGGCGACTTTCAGGCAGGCGCTGTAAAACGCGTCCCAGTTGCCATAGCCGCGCGCCAGCGCCACGGCCGTGGTTTCGCCGATATGGCGAATGCCGAGCGCGTAGATAAAACGCTCAAGGGAAATTTCGCGGCGGGCTTCGATAGCGTTGAACAAATTGCGGACGGAGGTCTCACCATAGCCTTCGACCTCCTCAAGGCGCACTTTTTTGTCCACGCCTTTCAGCTTCAGTTTGCCATTGCGCTCTTGCAGCGTGAAGATTTCGGCGGGTTCGTTGAGCCAACCCTGCTCGTGAAAGAACTCGAGCTGTTTCTCGCCCAACCCATCGATGTCGAAGGCGCGGCGGGACACGAAATGCTGAAGATGGCCGAGTATCTGATAGGGACAGGCGAACTCCCCGGTGCAACGGGCGCGGGCGCCCTCTTCGCCGCCGGCGATGATCTCGCGAACGACGTCGGTGTGCAGCGGACACGGGCACGTTTTCGGAAATTGATAGGGCATGCTGCCGCGCGGGCGCTTATCCGCGACCACGCCGAGGACCTGCGGAATGACGTCGCCGGCGCGCTGGATCGTCACCGTATCGCCCACGCGGACATCGAGCCGCTTGATCTCTTCCTCATTGTGCAAGGTGGCATTCTGCACCACTACGCCACCCACCGTCACCGGATCGAGCTTGGCGACCGGCGTCAGCGCGCCGGTGCGCCCCACCTGGATCTCGATGTCCTTGAGCATTGTGACGGCGCGTTCGGCGGGAAACTTATGTGCGATCGCCCAACGGGGCGAACGCGAGACAAAGCCGAGGCGCTCCTGCCAGTCGAGCCGGTCGGCTTTGTAGACGACGCCGTCGATGTCGTAGTCCAGGTGCGAGCGCTGAGTCTCGATTTCGTGGTGAAAGACGATCAGTTCTTCGACCGAGCGGCACACTTTCGTTAGCGGATTGGTCTTGAAGCCGCACTGCTCGAACCATTTGATCATGCCGGATTGGGTGTCCGCCGGCATCTCACTCATCTCGCCCCAGCCGTAGGCGAAGAAGCCGAGCGGCCGCGACGCCGTGATCGAAGGGTCAAGCTGTCGCAACGATCCCGCCGCCGTGTTGCGCGGATTGACATAGAGCTGTTTACCGGCTTCCGCTTGCTTGCGGTTGAGTTCGAAAAACGCATGCTTGGTCATATAGACTTCGCCGCGCACATCGCAGATTGCCGGTACGCCTTTGCCCTTCAGGCGCTTGGGCACGTCCTCCAGCGTCTTGACATTGGCGGTGACGTCTTCGCCCTCGCTGCCATCACCGCGTGTCGCGCCGGTGACCAACTCGCCGCCTTCATAGCGGAGCGACAGCGACAGGCCGTCGATCTTCGGTTCGGCGGAAAATGCGACCGGCACATCTTCGGCAAGACGCAAGAAACGACGGATGCGGCCGACGAAATCGACGACGTCTTGGTCGGCGAAAGCGTTGTCCAGCGATAACATCGGCACCGCGTGCCGCACTTTGGCGAAGCGCGCCGCAGGCGCAGCACCGACGCGCCGCGTCAAGCTCTCCAAGGTCCGCAGTTGCGGAAACCGCGCCTCGATTGCCCCGTAGCGCTGGCGGAGCCGGTCATATTCGGCGTCGGAAACCGACGGCGCGTCTTCTTGATAGTAGCGGCGATCATGGCTGGCGATTTCGGCTTCAAGCCGCGCGTGTTCGGCCTTGGCTTGCTTTTCCGTCAACTCCTCGACCGATGAACCGGTCTCTTTCTCGCGCCTCGGCATGACAGGGCATCAACTCGCGGCGCGGATCAGACGCTCGGCGGCGGCGCGGGCTTCGGCGGTGATTTCGGCGCCAGCAAGCATGCGGGCGATCTCCTCGCATCGGCGCTCGGCCTTCAGTTCGGCGACGCGGGTGGCGACCCGTTTGCCTTTGGCGAGCGCATCTTTGCTGATGAGGTAATGGCGGTCGGCGCGCGCCGCCACTTGCGGGGCGTGCGTCACGGCGATCACCTGCACGCCGGAGGCGAGCCGCGCCAGCCGCACACCGATGGCGTCCGCAATGGCGCCGCCGACGCCGGTGTCGATTTCATCGAAGATCAAGGTGGGCGCCGAACCCCGGTCGGCAAGCACCACCTTGAGCGCCAGCAGGAAGCGCGCGAGTTCGCCGCCGGAAGCAACCTTCATCAGCGGCCCAGGCCGCGTACCCGGATTGGTGCGCACCCAGAATTCGACCCGGTCGAGCCCGTTGGGCCCTTCGGCTTCCGCCTCGATCAGCGTGGAAAATTGTGCCCGCTCGAGCCGCATCGGCTTAAGTTCGGCGTTGACCGCTTTGTCGAGCGCGGTTGCAGCGCGCCGCCGCTCGGCCGCCTGCGCCTCCGCCGCCTGCCGAAAACGCAGCAGTGCAGCCTTCGCATCCGCTTCCAGCGCGGCCAACCGCTCCGCGCCGGCATCGATCAGTCCCAGATCGCTTTCATAGCGATGCGCCAATGCGGCGAGTTGATCCACCTGTACGTTGTATTTGCGGCCGGCAGCGCGCAGCGCGAACAAACGCTCTTCGATGCGCTCGAGTTCGGCCGGATCGTAGTCCGCCACGCGCAGCGCATGTTCGAGGTGCGTGCGTGCCTCCTCGAGCGCGGTCAAAGCGGCATCGATCGCCTTCGCCACCGGCTCGATCAGCGCTCGAGCCTGTGCCGCGCGCCGCTCCAGTCGCCGCACGGCCGTAGCGAGCGCCGGCACCGGCGATTGAGCGCCGCTGAGCGTGTCGTGCGTCGCGCGCAGATCTTCGGCGGACTTTTCCGCTTGCATCATGACGGCACGCCGCTCCGCGAGTGCGGTTTCCTCGCCGATTTGCGGCGCCAGACGGCCAAGTTCATCGACGGCATGGCGCAACCAGTCGGCTTCGCGGCGCGCGCGCTCGACTTCGGCGCGATGCGCTTCAACCGCAGTTTCGTGCGCACGCCGCTCATTCCACAACCGGCGCACCTCGGCGGCGCGGTCGTCCAGGGTGCCGAAGGCGTCGAGCAGCGCACGGTGGGTCGCAGCCTCGACAAAGGCACGCTCGTCGTGCTGGCCGTGGATTTCGACCAGTGCGGCACCGAGCGCGCGCAAAACTTGCGCGCTGACCGGCTGGTCGTTGACGAAAGCGCGCGTGCGGCCGTCGGCGAATTGCACGCGGCGCAGGATCAGTTCGTCTTCCGCCACAAGGTCGTTGTCGGCGAGCAACCGCCGCGCCGGATGATGTTTGCCGATTTCGAATCCGGCGGTGACTTGCCCCTGCTCGGCCCCCTCGCGCACCAGCGCTGCGTCACCGCGCGCGCCGAGTGCCAGCGCGAACGCGTCCAGCAGGATCGATTTGCCGGCGCCGGTCTCGCCGGTGAGCACGGCAAGGCCGGCGCCAAAATCGATATCCAGGCGATCGATCAGGACAATGTCGCGGATGGAGAGGCGTGCGAGCATAATGGGGTGCCCGGGCGGAAGAACCGGAACGGATGATAGTGATGATTCCCGGTCCTGTCGTCGGTTCTCCGCCGTCGACCGCGTTCTAGCCCAGGCCCTTGAACGCGCGGCTCAGCCATGACGCCTTGTTTTCGTTCGGCTCGACGCCGGCGGATTTCATCAGCCGGTAAGCGTCTTTGTACCAGGGGCTGTCGGGGAAATTGTGTCCGAGCACCGCAGCCGCGGTTTGCGCTTCATCGACGATGCCGATCGAAAGATAGGCCTCGGTCAGACGCTCCAACGCCTCCTCGACCTCACGCGTGGTTTGGTATTGCGTCACCACGACTTTGAAACGGTTGATGGCGCCGGTGAAGTCGTGCTTCTTCAGGTAGAAGCGACCGATCTCCATTTCTTTGCCGGCAAGCTGATCGCGCGCGATGTCGATTTTTTTCTTGGCGTTGAGCGCATATTCGGTGTCCGGATATTTGCGCACCACTTCCGCAAGCGCCGATATCGCCTTGTCGGCGCGCGCCTGATCGTGAAAGACGTCCGGAATCTGGTCGTAATAGGAAACGCCAATCAGATACTGCGCATAGGCCGCGTCCGGACTGCCCGGATGCAGCGTCACATAACGTTTGGCCGCGTTGATGCAGTCATCGTATTTCTGCGCCTTGTAGTAGGAATAAGCCGACATCAACAGCGCCTTGCGCGCCCAGTCGGAATATGGATTTTCGCGGTCGACCTGATCGAATTTCTTGGCGGCATCGTCGTATTCCTGCTTGTTGTTGAGCAGGAAAAGACCCTCGTTGTAGAGCTTATCGGCGGAGCCTTCCGGAACGGCATCCTCATCCTTGCTGAGCATGCTGCAGCCCAGAATGGGCACGGCAATCAGCAATGCCGATATGCTGGCGAGCGCATGTAGCCTACGCCCGGACCGCCACGATCCCTCTAACCACCGCATCATGACCGTAATGAAAATCCCGTCCGCAGCAGCAGCATAAGCGCCGTTCCGCCGCGCCTCACGCGGGGGCAGTATACCCGGCGACCCCAATGCTGATTAAGCCGATAATCGGCCTGGATTAAGGCAAAAAACTTAACGAAATCAAGAGATGTCGGGGCCGTAGGCCACCGTTGCGAAGCCAGCCGCAATGTCGGCATGGCCGCGAGCGCGCCGCAGCGGCTCTTCCAATTCGCTATAGGTCCAGGCGCTCGAATCGGCCATCAGCGCCGTGACTACGGCGTGATTGAGCTTATGGCCTCCGCGTACCGACCGATACGCGGCCATCAACGGAGCACCGGCGAGCGCCAGGTCGCCGACGGCATCGACAATCTTGTGACGAACGAACTCGTCGGGAAAGCGCATTCCGTCACTGTTAAGGACCCGGTTTTCCGCCACCACAACGGTATTTTCGAACGAGGCGCCCAGCGCGTAGCCGGCGCTCCAAAGCTTGGCCACGTCGCGCATGAAGCCGAAGGTACGCGCGCGCGCCAGATCGCGGCGGAAGAGTTGCGGCTCAATGTCGAGCGCGAAGCTCTGTCGACCAATCGGTGAATCGGCGAACTCGATCTCAGCCTCGACGCGCAGGCCGCGCCCGTAGGGGCGCAGTTCACCATAGCAGCCGTCGGCATTGACCCGTACCGGCCTCAGTACCTTGATGTACCGGCGAGCCGCCGACAGGGTTTCGATACCGGCCTGATCGATAGCCTCGACGAAGGGCGCGGCACTGCCATCCATGATCGGGACTTCGGGACCGTCCACTTCAACGACAGCGTTATCGACGCCGAGAGCGTATAACGCAGCGAGGATATGTTCCGTGGTCGAAACCGCCGGCCCCTCACGATCGCCAAGGACGGTGGCGAATTCGGTTGCCGTCACCGAGCGAAAACTGGCCGAAAGCTGACGGTCATTCCCGCCGTCAATTCCGCCACGCCAGAAGACGATGCCGGAATCCGCTTCGGCCGGATGAAGGGTAGCAGTAACGGGGGAACCTGAATGCACGCCGACGCCGGATACACTGACTTGCTCGCGCAGCGTCGTTTGCCTGCCGGCGTCCGTACCCCTTGTCATGCCCTGCACCTCATAGCCGGATCGCATTGGGCAATCGGCTAACCCCAACTTGAGCAACACGAAGGGTCTGTAAGAGGGGCCGTTCGCCAGCGGCAAGACCCCAATGCACCAAACCCCCGTTGCACGCCCCCGAAAGCGACCAGACCATACTGACCACGCACTTTCCGGCCAACTCACGGTTTCTTACCAAGTGTTACCTTTTTTGGTCGAACTTTTGCCCTTGGAATAGCCAAAACCGGCAGTCGCGGATATGCACTCTTCCGGCCGGGTAAGCGAAAGGGCATCAAGCCGAATCTATTATAAGTTATTAAATTCAAATACTTAGTTTCTAAACAAAACCACGCCGCGGTCGCGGCCGCGGCGTGGAACCTCAATTGGTACGATTCTTCAATTCGCCTGCCGGCGCAGGAAGGCCGGGATGTCGAGCTGATCCTCCTCCACACGGTTATGCACAGGGGCCGGCCGGCCGTGCTGGTCCAGGCCCTGCGGAGCCGCGCGCTTGGCGTATTCGGAGACCGGTTCCTGGCGCGATTCTGGCCGCCCCGTGGGTCGCCCCGGCAGCCGTTCGGCCGCCGGCGGCAGGGGCGGCGCCGTGCGCGGCGCCGCCGGCGCGGCTTCCTCATCCTCGCGCCGGCCGAGACCAACCGCTGCCAAGCGCTGCAACAGGGTCATCCGCCGCCTTTCCGGGTGGTGCTCCTCGGAAAGCTCGCCGCGTCGGGCACGAATCTCGTTTTGCGCGGGAACCGGCAGTTCGTCGATGCGCGGCATGCGCGCGCGCACCGGCATCCGTTCCGGTTGCGGAGGAATAAACGCTTCCGGCTCGGGCTGCTCCGGCTGTTCCGGCTCGCTCGCCGGCGGATCCATGAACAGCGTGGGCTTCTGACCGAGCGGGCGAATGGTCACGTCGTGAGCAGACTGCGGCAGGATCGCTGCCGCCATCGCGGCTTTGGCCGATTCAATCGAGTCGTTGACCGAGGCGGGCGTCACCGGCGCCGGAGCAGCGGCGACCGGCCGGACCACTTCCGATTTCTCCACCGGCTCCGGCTGCTTGGCGGTTTCGGCGCGCAGCCCCTTGGTGACGGCCGCAATCCGCATTTCCGAATCCGCGGCCGGCGAACGTTGCGCCGCCAGGCTATGATCGATGCCGGTGGCGACGACCGAAACGCGAATGATGCCATCAAGGTTCTCGTCGAAGGTCGCACCGACGATGATGTTGGCATCCTGATCGACTTCTTCGCGAATCCGCGTTGCCGCCTCGTCGACTTCGTAGAGCGTAAGATCGCGGCCGCCGGTGATGGAGATGAGAAGGCCTTTGGCGCCTTTCATCGACGCGTCGTCGATCAACGGATTGGAGATCGCCGCTTCGGCGGCGGCCAGTGCCCGCTTTTCGCCCTCGGCCTCACCGGTACCCATCATCGCCTTGCCCATTTCGCGCATGACCGCGCGCACGTCGGCGAAATCGAGGTTGATCAGGCCTTCCTTGACCATCAAGTCGGTGATGCAGGCAACGCCGGAATACAGCACCTGGTCGGCCATCGCGAAGGCATCGGCGAAAGTCGTCTTCTCGTTCGCCACCCGGAACAGATTCTGGTTCGGGATGATCAGCAATGTGTCGACGCACTTTTGCAGTTCCTGGATGCCGCCTTCGGCAATCCGCATCCGCCGCTGGCCCTCGAAATGGAACGGCTTGGTGACGACGCCGACGGTGAGAATGCCGGTCTCCTGCGCCGCCCGGGCGATGACCGGGGCCGCGCCGGTGCCGGTGCCGCCGCCCATGCCGGCGGTCACGAACACCATGTGCGCACCGGACAGGTGATCGCGAATTTCGTCGATCACTTCTTCGGCTGCCGCGCGGCCGACGTCGGGTTGCGAACCGGCGCCCAGACCTTCGGTAACCTGCGTGCCCATTTGAATGATGCGCTCGGCCTTCGACATCGTGAGCGCCTGCGCGTCGGTATTTGCGACAACGAAATCGACGCCCTGGAGACCAGCGTTGATCATGTTGTTGACGGCGTTGCCGCCGGCGCCGCCGACGCCGAATACGGTTATACGCGGCTTGAGCTCACGGATATCGGGTATCTTCAGGTTGATGGTCATGGTTGCCTCTTCTTTCCTGCACGGGCGCGTTCGACGCCCGGCCCCGGCCAGTCCGGCACTGGCCGTTGTGATGATTTGGTCGCGCGTCTGGGGGCCATCAGAAACTTTCGCGCAGCCACTGTCCGACCCGAGCGATGTAGCCGCCCGTGCCATTTGCCAAATGTCGCCGATTGCGTGCTTCGAAATATTCGAGATGCGCCGCCTGCGGATAAACCAAAAGTCCGGTCGCTGCGGCAAATGCCGCGCCCTTGGCCGCATCCGGCAGTCCGGCAATTCCAAGCGGGCGGCCGATACGCACCGGCCGTTTGAGAACTTGCGATGCAAGCTCGGACAATCCGGTCATCTGACTCGCGCCACCGGTAAGGATCACGCATCCGCGCGGCTCGCCGGCGAACGACGATGCCGCCAGGCGGTCACGCACCATTTCCAGAATTTCTTCGACACGCGGCCTGATGATGTGTCCGAGCACCGACCGCGGCACGAATTGTGTCTGCTCGCGTTCATCTTCGCCGATTGGCGGCACCGTAATCATGTCGCGTTCGTCTGATCCTCCGATCAGGACACTGCCATAAAACGTTTTGATTCGCTCGGCGTGGGCGACGCTCGTGTTTACTCCGCGCGCGATGTCAAGGGTGACGTTGTGCCCGCCCACAGCGAAACCTTGCGAGTGAACGAAACGGCCGCCAAGAAACACCGCCGTGGTCGTCGTGCCAGCACCCATATCGACGACGGCCGCGCCCAGATCGGCCTCATCGTCGGCCAGCACGGAAAGCGCCGACACGTATGGGCCCGCGACCATCGCCTCGATGTCGAGGTGACAGCGCTCCACCGCGAGCATCAGGTTGCGCGCGGCGGCGATGTCGGTGGTGGCGACATGCATGTCGACGCCGAACCGCTCGCCAAGCATGCCGCGCGGATCGCGGATGCCGTTGCCGCCATCGATGGAGTAGCCGATCGGCAGCGAATGCAGGATCGCGCGCCCCTCGCGCAAAGAGTGGCGATGACCAGCGCTCAACACGCGGGCAATATCGCCTTCGGTCACGGCGCCGCCAGCGATTTTGATTTCAGCAGCCAACAAATCGCTCGCCAGCCGGCCGGCCGAGACCGACAACACGACCGATTCAATTTCCACCGAGGCCATACGCTCGGCGGCGTCCACTGCCTGCCGGATCGACTCTTCGGCTTGCGCCAGATTGACCACGCCGCCCGCTTTGGTGCCGCGCGCGGCGGCATGCCCGAAGCCCACCACCTCGATGGCGTGGGTTCTGCGGGTCAACACTTGCTGCGGCGGATGCGGCCGTAATCGGGCGATCAGACAGGCGATCTTGCTCGAGCCGATGTCGAGGGCGGCGATCAACGCGTTCTTACGTGGCGAAACCGGCTTCATCTTGGGCGTAAGACCGTAAGAGAGGGCGCTCATGCGTCGCCTCCCTTTTTCTTCTTGTCCTTCGCCTTGAGGGCGTCCTCACGCGCCTGCGCCGCAGCATCCGAGAGCTGTACGCTGACCCGATCGGGCAGCCGCAGATCGACAGCGACGATGTCGCGCGAGAGAAGCTTCTTCTCGCGATCGAGCGCCACCAGCCGGTCGAGTGCCGGCGCGACGTTGCCTTCGGGCAAGCGTACGTCGATGCCATTGGTAAGCCGAAGGTTCCAGCGCCGCTGCGCGACCAGGATCGATGCCCGCACGAGTGCGTGGATATCCGGGTAGCGATCGACGATGGCGAGGAAGTCCTTGGCCTGCCGTTCGGCACCGCGTCCGACCACGAGGGGCAAACTGCGATAGCGGTTTTCGACAAACGGTTCGAGTACGGTGCCATCGGCGGCGATGACGCTAAGGCGACCGTTTTCCTGCCACAGCGCGAAAGCTTGCCGTTCGATGACGGTAATCTGGAGCCGATCAGGATAGAGCTTGAGGATGGCCGCGTCGGCAATCCACGGATTAGCCATCAAGCGGGCGCGTGCAGCATCGGCATCGAGGAAAAGAAGCGAGGCCCGCGCAGTCACCCCGGCGGTGGCCAGAACTTCCTCGCGACTGACTTCCTTCGGTCCGGTCAGCGAAACAGCGGCAATACCAAAGCCAAGTGCGCTGGCAGCTTCGTCGCGGGCATCTTTCAGCCAGGCGACCACCTCGGCGGCGTGATTGCCGGCGATCACGCCGTAGCCAAGCGTGGCGGCCAGCAATAAAGCGGAAGCGGCGACACCGACGCCGGACGGCGGCGCCCGCACGATACGTGAGCGCCAGCGGCCGAAACGGCGGCGGTAATTGGTGAAGCCGGCAAAGCGGTCGAACGCGCGCGGATGCGACCGCCCGGCAATCGGCGCGCCAAGGTCTTCCGCCGCGTCTGGCCTCGACCGCGTCAGCGGTTGGTCGAGGCGTCCTCCACCATCCATCGCACCAGCTCGTCGAAGGTGATGCCCGCATACGCCGCAAGCTCCGGCACGAGCGAAGTTTCGGTCATGCCGGGTTGCGTATTGATCTCAAGACAGACCAGTGTTCCCGTTCCCCGATCGTCGTAACGGAAGTCCGCGCGGCTTACGCCGCGGCAGCCAAGCGCGCCGTGGGCAGCCAGACTCAATCTGCGGACTTCCTGGTAAACATTTGGTAAAATTTGCGCCGGCAGCAGGTGTTTGGAGCCGCCGGCGGCATATTTGGCCTCGTAATCATAGAAGCGTACCGTCGGCACGATCTCGATCACGTCCAGCGCGCGATCGCCAAGAACCGCGCAGGTCAGTTCCTTGCCCGGAATATAGCGTTCGATCAGCACCTTATCGCCGAACGCCCAATCGTCACGAAACAGTTCCTGCGGCGGATGCGGGTGTTGTTCGGTGACGATAAACACTCCGACGCTCGAGCCTTCCGCCATGGGCTTGACCACGTAAGGCGGGGTCATCAGGTGCCGTTGCGCCGCTTCAAAGCGCGACGCCACCACATCATCGGCAACCGGAATATCGGCGGCGCGGAACACCGCCTTGGCGTACCCCTTGTGCATGGCCAGCGCCGAGGCGAGCACGCCGGAGTGGCTGTAGGGGATGCCGAGGACTTCGAGCACGCCCTGCAGGGTGCCGTCCTCGCCGGGCCGGCCGTGTAAAACGTTGAGGGCGACGTCCGGCGTGGCGGCCGTAAGGACCGCCGCCACGTCACGATTGACGTCGATTGCGGTAACCCGATAGCCGATGCGGGCCAGCGCGTCGGCACAGGCCCTGCCGGAACGCAGCGATATCTCGCGCTCGGCCGACCAGCCTCCCATCAGAACGGCGACGTGCTTGGCCATACCCCAGCCCGGTTCGTCAGCGATCCCCGCTGATTCGCTGGGTAACCAATAGAATCCACTATTGGCGAAAAATCGAGAGTCTCAGGGCCCTTTGGCGTCCGGCTCGGCGGGTCCGTCGTAGAGCCAGGCGAGGCAGTCGAACACGTGCGCTTCGTCCCAATCGGCAACCGTCGCGTTGCGGACGTCGCGGGCAACCCCCTCGTCGAGATGGTAGAAGTCCCAGATTGCGCGCGACTCCAGCTGGACGCGCGCGGTGCGAAGCAGTCGAGCGGCCTCGAAACGGCGGAATGCGTCGGTGAAGTTGCCGTCCGTGGTGGCGATCATCGCGCCGAGACACCAGCCGTCTTCGATCGCCATGCCGGCGCCCTGCGCCAGCGACTGCAATGGCCCGTGCGCGGCGTCGCCGAGGAGGACGACGCGGCCCCGGTGCCAACGCCGAACCGGATCGCGGTCGGATACGGCGCGCCGCCACCGCATGTCGAACATGCCGATCAGCGAACGGGCGGCGAAGTGCACATTGCGGTAGGTGTGTTCAAGCTCTGCCCTATAGGCCGTCGGATCGCCGCGTTCCGAGTGGGTAGCGGTGCGAAACACCGCCACGATGTTAAATTCCGTCCCGTGACGCAGCGGGTAATGCACAATGTGCAAGCCCGGCCCCGCCCACAGGGTAACATTGTCGCGCGGCAAGTCGGATTTCAACTGCGCCATGGGCACGATGGTACGAAACGCCACATAGCCGCTCGGACGCGGATCGCCGTCGCCGATCAGCCTGGCGCGAAACCAAGAACTCAGTCCGTCAGCCGCGACGAGCGCAGCGCCGGAAAACGCGTCGCCGTCCTTGGTTTCGACCGCAACCTTGTCGCCCCGATCTTCGAATCCGGTCACCATCGCGTCGGAAACAAGCTCGATGGCGCCGTTCTGACGGCAGGCGTCGAGCAGGATATGGTGCAGATCAATACGGTGCACGACGATGTAAGGATATTTGAACCGCGCGCGGAACGAGACGCCAGTCGGGATGCGAACAAGCTCTTTGGCGCTGAGTGCATCCATCATTGAAAGCGCCACCGGAAAATCGGCTATCGCCAACACCTTCTCGCTGAGGCCGAGCCGGTCGAAGGCATGGAAGACGTTGGGCCCGAACTGAATGCCGTAACCGATGGCGCCAAATTGCGACGCGCCTTCGAGGACGCGCGACGGCCAGCCGTAGCGCGCCAAGGCGAGTGCCGTGGTCAGCCCGCCGAGCCCGCCGCCGACAATGAGGATGGGGTCGCGCTTCGCCATCCGGAAAAACTACGCTATTTTGGAACTCCAATCCGCTTGATCTCCCATTCGAGATCGACGCCGGAATGGTCTTTCACCCGCCGCCGCACCGTTTCGCCGAGCATCTCGATGTCAGCGGCGGTTGCACGGCCCAGATTGACCATAAAATTGCAATGCATCTCCGAAACTTGTGCGTCGCCGACGCGCAGGCCTCGGCAGCCGGCGGCGTCGATCAGTTGCCAGGCTTTGTTCGCGCCGGGCGGATTCTTGAACGTGGAGCCGCCGGTGCGGCTCTTGATCGGCTGCGTGGCCTCGCGCCTTTCAGTGACCTTGTCCATTTCGGACGCGATTGCAGCCGGATCGCCGCGTTCGCCGCGCAATATCGCCTGCGTGAAGATGTAATCGTCCGGCACGCCGCAGTGACGGTACGCATAATGCATATCGGCATTGCCGAGCACATGGATACGGCCCGATCGATCGACTGCTCGCGCCTCGACTAGGATGTCCTTGGTCTCGCGGCCATAGGCGCCGCCGTTCATGCGCAATGCGCCGCCGATGGCGCCGGGAATGCCGCGCAAGAACGACAATCCGGCGATGCCCGCCTCTTGCGCCGCGCGCGCCACCTTGACGTCGGGCACCGCCGCGCCGACGCGAATGTCGGTGTTTTCCACGGCAATCTCGCCGAAGCCGCGCCCCAGCCTGATCACCAATCCGGGTACGCCGCCGTCACGAACAATGAGATTGGAGCCAAGTCCGATCGCGGTGACTGGAATCTCGCGCGACAGATGTGCCAGCAGGTAAGCGAGGTCCGCCTCGTCGTCCGGCATGAATAAAAGCTGCGCCGGGCCGCCGACGCGAAACCAGGTCAGCTCGGCAAGCGGCTGATTCGCCATAAGGCGCCCACGCAGGGCCGGCATTTCCGCGCGCAATTCCGCGGCGGTATCGGGAAAGCTCATACAGCGGCTCCGACCGCCTTATCGAGCCACGCCCCCAGAATTTTTTGGCCGATCTCGCGGGTCGCCGGTCCAAGCGTGCGCGCCTGTTTGCGCAATTCGCGCGGATCGATGCCAGCCTTGGCGAGTTCGACGGTGTGTCCCACCAGCCAGCTTTCGAAGCGCGCCGGTTCGGTCTCCAGATGGAACTGCAAGGCGAGCTGGGCCGGCTTGCGCAAGAATGCCTGCACGGGACAATGCGGCGTCGACGCCAGCCGCGCGCAGCCGTTCGGCAATTCGCAATTGTCGCCGTGCCAATGCAGGACCGGCGTGGCGCCGAGCGGAGCAAGCAGCGACTTTTGCCCGTCACCGGTCAGGGTCAACGGCGCCCAGCCGATCTCTTTGACCGGGCCGGGCGCGACCTCGGCGTGGAGCGCCGCCGCCATCATCTGCGCACCAAGGCAAATGCCGAGGATCGGTTTGTCAGCCCGAATCCGCGCCGCCACCGCCGCGATCTCATCGGCAATAAAAGGATAGCTCGCCTGCTCATAAACCCCGATCGGACCGCCGAGCACGACGACGAGTTCGGGTTCCAGCAGCGTCGCCTCGGTGAACGGCTGAATCCCGGCATCGTGGAAGCGTACGCCATAGCCGCGCGCCGCCACCACCGGCCCCAAGAGGCCGAGATCCTCGAAGGCGACGTGGCGCACCGCCAGACATTGTTTGATCATGCCAGAATAATCTCAACCCTTGGCTGCCGCCAATTCTCCCGGCAAAGCATAAGCCCATTGCGTGATCGATCCGGCACCGAGGCAGACGACATAGTCTCCCGCATGCGCCATGCCCGCGACAAGCCCGGCGAGTTTTTCCGGCGAGTCCAGCGCCACGACGTGGCGGTGGCCGTGATTGCGCAAGCCCTGTACCAGCGTATCGCGATCGATGCCGGGGATCGGCGCCTCACCCGCCGAATAGACTGGCGCGACGATGACGGCGTCGGCATCGTTGAAGCATGTGCAGAACTGCTCGAACAAAGCGGCAAGCCGGGAATATCGATGCGGCTGCACCACAGCGATCACCTGGTCTTTGGTCGATTCGCGCGCAGCCTTCAGCACCGCCGCAATCTCGACCGGATGATGACCGTAATCGTCAATGACAGTCACTCCATTCCAGGCGCCGGTGCGAGTGAAGCGCCGCCGTACACCGCCGAAGCCGGCCAGCGCGTCGCGGATCACGTCGTCGGCAACGCCGAGTTCGCGCGCGACCGTGATCGCCGCCGTGGCGTTGAGCGCGTTGTGACTGCCCGGCATCGGCAATGCCAGATTCTTGATTTCGCGCACGGATTGTCCGGTACGGTCGCGAAACGAAACAGTGAACAGCGACGCGCCGCCGGCATGCGAGACATCCAACAGCCGCACGTCGGCCTGCGGATTTTCGCCGTAAGTGATGATGCGATGATCGTCGATGCGGCCGACCAAGCTTTGCACCACCGGATGATCCGTGCACATCACCGAAAAGCCATAGAACGGCACATTCTCGACAAAGGCACGGAACGCGTCCTGCACTGCCTCAAAGCTCTTGAAATAGTCGAGATGCTCGGGATCGATGTTGGTCACGATGGCGATGTCGGCGGGCAGCTTGAGGAAGGTGCCGTCGGATTCGTCGGCTTCGACCACCATCCAGTCGCCGGCGCCGAGCCGCGCATTGGTGCCGTAGGCGTTGATGATGCCGCCGTTGATCACGGTCGGATCGAAGCCGGCGGCGTCGAGGAGCGCCGCCACCATCGAGGTCGTGGTGGTCTTGCCGTGGGTACCGGCAATGGCGACGCAACTCTTGAGCCGCATCAGCTCGGCCAGCATCTCGGCGCGACGCACCACCGGTAACCGCTCCGCGCGCGCCGCAACCAGCTCGGGATTGTCGGATTTGATGGCCGAGGAGACGACAACGACTTCGGCGCCGGCAAGGTTGGCGGCAGCCTGACCGATGGCGATTTTCACGCCCTTTTCGCGCAAGCGTTTGACGTTGGCGTTCTCGGCCTGATCGGAGCCTTGCACCCGGTAGCCGAGATTGACCATCACCTCGGCGATGCCGCTCATACCAATGCCGCCGATACCAACGAAATGCACCGGGCCGATGTCGAGCGGCAATTTCATGTAAACTCCCTGAGCGCGGGCAGAACCTACTTGTTTGCGCGATCCGCCGCCACCTTGAGCACCAGATCGGCAAGCCGCTCGGCAGCATCGAGACGACCGACCGATCGTGCAGCGGCAGCCATATCCACGAGCCGTTGCGGCGCCGCCGCCAGCGCGGCGAGTTCGGCCGCCAGGCGCCGGGGAGTAAAGTCTTCCTGCAGCAGCCGAATTGCGCCGCCTGCATCGGCCAACACACCGGCGTTGGCGCGTTGGTCCTGATCCAAAGCATGCGGCAACGGCACCAGCATGGCGGGCCGCCCAATCGCCGAAAGCTCGGCAACGGTGGAAGCGCCGGAACGCGCGACGATCAAATGGCTCGCGGCGATCCGGGCCGGCAGATCGGCAAAGAAAGTGGCGACGTCCGCCGCAACCGAGAGTTCGCGATAGGCGTCGCTGACTCGCTTTAAATCTTCGTCCCGCGCCTGCTGTGCGATTGCAAACCGTCGGCGCAGACCGGGTTCCAGGAGCCCGATGGCAGCCGGCACGACGTCGGCCAGGATTCGCGCGCCCTGACTGCCGCCAAATACCAGGAGATGCAGTGTGCCGCCGAAGACCGGGTAAGCCGTTGCCGCCGCCGCGACGACCGCCGGGCGCACCGGATTGCCGGTGAGCGTCGCCTTGGCCGCAAGTTGCGGCGCGGCGCGGAAAACATCTGGAAACGTCGTGGCGATTGCAGTGACCCGCGGCGCCAGCAAACGATTGGCGCGCCCGATGACGGCATTGGCATCGTGCACGATGGTGGGAACGCCGCGCCACGCTGCCGCCAGCACCGGCGGCACGGTCGGATAACCGCCGAAGCCGATCACCGCCGCAGGTTTCAGCCGGCCGATCAACGACCAGCTTTGCAAAAGCCCGGTACCAAGCCCCGCCGCGGTTCGCAGCAGCGCAACCGGATTGCGGCCGCGCATCGTCGCGCTCGCGACGATGTGGACGGCCTCGTCGGCGAACGCGCCTCCATAGCGTGCAGCGCGGCGGTCGGTGGCAAGATGAACGGGAATGCCGCGCTCAGCGAGCGCCGCGGCCAATGCCTCGGCGGGAAATAAATGGCCGCCCGTGCCGCCGGCCGCGACCAGGACCGGCGCCCGGCCCGCCGTCTGTGTCACGCCGGGCTCGCAGCGAGGATGACCTCGCCGGCGAGTTTGGCGCGCGGCCGTTCACGCGTCAGCGCCATCAACATTCCCATGCCGTATGCGAGCGAGATCAGCGACGAACCGCCGTAGGAGATGAATGGCAGCGTCATACCCTTGGCCGGCATCAGATGCAGATTGACCGCCATATTGATCGCCGATTGCAACCCGAACAGGATAGCCAAGCCTGCGGCCGCGAAGCGGATGAATGAATCGTCGTTGCGCATCGCTTTGATCAAAGCGCGGATGACGATGAACGCAAACAAAGCAACAAGAATAAGGCAAAGCGCCACGCCGAATTCCTCGGCAGCGACCGCGAATACGAAGTCGGTATGGCCTTCGGGCAGGATGCGCTTGATCGTGCCCTCGCCCGGACCGCGCCCGAACCAGCCGCCACGAATGAACGACTCCGTTGCGATATCGACGTTGAACGTGTCGCCCGATGACGGATCGAGGAACCGGTTGATACGCTGCGCCACATGCGGAACGGTGTAAAACGCCGCGACCAGGCCGACGCCGGCGGCGGCGCCCAGTCCGAGTACCCAGATAAAGCGCATGCCGGCCATATAGAACAGCGCGCCCCAAACCAGCGTAATCAGCATCGTCTGACCGAAGTCGGGCTGAAGGACCAACAGGCTGACGACGATGACCAGCAGCGCCAGCGCAACCGTGTTGGCCGGCATATCGGGACGCTTTCCGGATTCTGCGAACAGCCACGCGATGAGAACGACAAAAGCCGGCTTGAGGAATTCCGACGGCTGAATGTTAACGCCGAGGATGATGAGCCAGCGCCGCGCACCCTTGATCTCGGGACCGAAATACGGTGTCGCCGCCACCAGGATGAGACTGACGATGAACACGACAAGCGCGACCTTGCGAATCTCGCGCGGCGACAGGAACGAGGTCGCGATCAACACCGCCGAGGCGGGAATGAGAAACAGCACCTGACGATCGACGAAATGAAATGGGTCGAGGCCGATGCGCGCCGCGACCGGTGGACTTGCGGCCAGACAGAGCACGATGCCGCCCAGCATCAATGCACCGAGCGCCGCCAACGTCAGGCGGTCGATCGTCCGCCACCACTCGCTGATCAGCGTCGGTTGCGCGCGCGAAGTCAATGCCGTTCGCCGTTACGGGCGTCCCTAGCGGAAATCCCCGCTTAGTCCTGGCATTGGGATGGTTTCCAGGAGATTAAGAGCCGTTATTTTATGCCGGGTAATGCGCGGACCAGCGCCCGGAAGGCATCGCCGCGAATCTCGAAGTTCCGGTACTGGTCGAAAGACGCGCATGCGGGCGACAGGAGCACGACCGGCTCTTTGGCCGGAGAGGATTCGGCATCGCGGGCGGCGGACGCCAGAGCCCGGTCGAGCGTGCCATCCATCTCGTGCGGCACCGTTGCGCCTAGCGTGGCGGCGAAATCGTTGGCCGCCTCGCCGATCAGGTAAGCCTTGCGGATCCGTGGAAAAAACGTCCGCAGCGATTCGATGCCGCCGGTCTTCGGTTTGCCGCCGGCAATCCAGAAAATCTCGTCGAAACAAGCGAGGGCCTGCGCCGCCGAGTCGGCATTGGTCGCTTTCGAGTCGTTGACGAACAAGACCTTTCCGCGCCGGCCCACCTGTTCCATCCGGTGCGCAAGACCTGGAAACGAGCGAAGGCCGGACTGGATCGCCGCCGGCGTCAGCCCAAGTGCGAGTGCCGCCGCCGAGGCGCAAGCGGCGTTTTGCGCGTTGTGTAGTCCGCGCAACGAGCCGATGCCGCCGATCTCGGCGACCAGCGAGTCCTTGCCGGCGGCGGTCCGCACGATGCGCGCATTCTCGACATGGATGCCGTCACGCAAGACCTGCCGCACGGAGACGCGTGTGACGGGTTTGCCTGCTTGCTCGCGGCGTTGCGCGACGGCGCGGCACCAATCATCGTCAACGCCGACGATGGCAGTGCCGTCACCCGGTACGCCGGTGATCAGGCGTTCCTTGACCGCCGCGTAATGCCGCATCGTGCCGTGGCGATCGAGATGATCTTCACTGAGGTTGATCAGGATACCCACCGAAGGGTCGAGCGTGGGCGCGAGATCGATCTGGTAGGACGAGCACTCGATGACGTGAACCCGGCCAGCTTGCGGCGGCGCAAGCGAAAGGATCGCAGTGCCGATGTTACCGCCCATTTGCGCATCCATGCCGACCGAATTGACCAGATGCGCCACCAGCGCCGTCGTCGTCGATTTGCCGTTAGTGCCGGTGATGGCGACGAAGGGCGCGCCGGGGGCACTGGCGCGGCGCTCGCGGCAGAACAATTCGACATCGCCGATCACCGCCACACCGGCGGTGTGGGCGAGTTGTACGCTCCAGTGCGGCGCCGGATGCGTGAGCGGAACGCCGGGCGCCAGAATGAGCGCCGTCAGTCTCGACCAATCGATGCGGCGTAAATCGGCGGTGCGGATTCCGGCGGCGCCGGCTTTCGCAACGCTCTGCGCATCGTCGTCATAGGCGACGACATCGGCACCGCCGGCAACGAGCGCGCTGGCACTGGCCAACCCGGAACCGCCCAGTCCGAACACGGCGACCCTTTGTCCGGCAAAGGTGGTAACGGGAATCACGACGCCAACAAATTTTCCCCTCCCCCTTGTGGGGAGGGGTTTTGGGTGGGGGCGGGGGCCGGCGGCGCGGAGAGAGAGGACAAGCCCCCTCCCCGTCTCTCCCCCACAAGGGGGAAGGGAGCCGCGCATCGCGCGCAGGCGCTCCGACGAAAACGCTCAGTAAAAATCATCGCAGCTTTAACGTCGACAGCCCGGCCAGCGCGAGCACAACCGAGACGATCCAGAAACGAATGACGATCTGCGGCTCGGTCCAACCGAGCTGCTCGAAATGATGATGGATCGGCGCCATTTTGAACACGCGCTTGCCGGTGAGTTTGAACGAAACCACCTGCACGATCACCGACACGGCTTCGAGTACGAATAGGCCGCCAATCACCGCCAGCACGATCTCATGTTTGGTAGCTACCGCGATCGCGCCGATCAGGCCGCCGAGCGCCAGCGAGCCGGTATCGCCCATGAAGATCGAAGCAGGCGGCGCGTTGAACCAGAGAAAGCCGAGGCTCGCGCCCAGCACCGCACCGCACAGCACGGCAAGCTCGCCGGTACCGGCCACGTAGTGAATTTGCAGGTAATCGGCAAACACTGCGTTGCCGCAGAGATAGGCGATCATGCCGAAACTCGCCGCGGCGATCATCACCGGTACGATGGCGAGCCCGTCGAGGCCATCCGTCAGATTCACGGCGTTGCCGGCGCCGATCATGATGAAGATGCCGAACAGCACGTAGAACCAACCGAAGTTGATCACCAACTCCTTGAAGAACGGAAAAACCAGCGAGGTCGAAAACGGCAGGTGTCCGAGTTCGACCATCGCCACGCAGGCGGCTGCGGCGATTGCTGCCTCGACCAGGACCCGGGTGCGGCCGGGAAACGCGTTGTGCGTTTGGCGTGTCACTTTGAGGTAATCATCATAAAAGCCGACCATCCCGAAACCGAGGGCCACCCACAACACCACCCACACATAGGGGTTGGTCGGATTGGCCCAGAGCAGGGTCGAGACGAGCATGCCGGCCAGGATCATCAGCCCTCCCATGGTTGGCGTTCCGGCTTTGCTGACAATGTGCGACTGCGGGCCGTCAGTGCGGATCGGCTGGCCCTTGCCTTGCAGCGAGCGCAGACGCTCGATGATCCAAGGCCCGAACAGAAAAACGAAAAGGAGCGCGGTGATGACCGCGCCGCCGGTGCGAAAGGTAATGTAGCGAAAGACGTTGAGGACAGTGAGCTTGTCCGACAGATCGACCAACCAGTAGAGCATCGCCTCAACCTTGTGCGGGCGCAGTTTGCAGCTTTTCACGACCCGAAGAGTCTCGGTGCAAGCGTTGCAGCGCCTTGACAATCGGTGCCATGCGGGAACCCAGCGAGCCCTTGACCATGACGGCATCGCCGGCACGGATCGCAGACAAGACCTGGGTTTCGAGCGCGGCCGCGTCCACTGCATAGCCGCCGCGGCGGCTGGCGGGAAGAGCCTGCCACAGCGCCTTCATCAGCGGCCCGCAGCAGAACACCAAATCGACGCCGTTGGCGAGCACCGGTTCCAGCAGCCCCCGATGCAGCGCCCGCGCCCGCCGCCCAAGCTCAAGCATGTCGCCGAGCACGGCGATGCGACGGCCGCGCGGGCCGATGGTCGTCTGCCCGAGCAAGGCGAGCGCTGCCGCAACGGAGGTCGGGTTGGCGTTGTAGCTTTCATCGATAACGCGAGCGCTACCGCCAGGCAGATCAATCTCGACGATGACGCCGCGTCCGCCGACCGGTTTGAATTCCGCCAGCGCCAGCGCCGCAAGGGCCAAATCGGCGCCGACCAGTACGGCGGTCGCCAGGACTGCCAGCGAATTATCGACCAGGTGGCGGCCCGGCGCGCCGATCTTGTAGGTCAACTCGGTGCCGAAAATATCCGCTTGAACGGTGGAGCAATCCGGATGCAATGCGCATTTGATCAAGCGGGCGTCAGCGCTTGAATGTTGGCCGAAGCTGACGATGCGCGATACTCCGGCTTCGTCCGCGCGGCGTTTGAGGCGAGCGAATTGCGAATTATCGCGATTGAGGACCGCGGCACCGCCGGGCTCAAGGCCGAGAAAAATCTCGGCCTTGGCGTCGGCAATTTTGGCGAGCGTACCGAAAAACTCCAGATGCACGGGCGCCACCGACGTAATCAACGCCACGTGCGGACGCACGAGCCGCGTCAGCGGCGTGATTTCGCCAGCGTGATTCATTCCGATCTCGAAGACCGCGTAGAGCGCCCTTGCCGGGCAGCGTGCGAGCGAGAGCGGCACGCCCCAGTGGTTGTTGTAGGAAGCGACCGAGGCATGCGTCTCACCGTCTTTTGCCAGCGCTAGCCGCAACGCTTCCTTGGTTCCGGTTTTGCCGACCGAACCGGTCACGGCAATCACCTTCGCATCGGTGCGGGCTCGCGCCGCTGCCGCAAGCGCGCGCAGTGCCGCCAGCACATCGGGCACGACCAAGAGCGGCGCACCGCTCGGCAGCTCGACACCCCTGTCGGCGGCGACGACGGCGACGGCGGCGCCCGCTGCAAGCGCGCCGGGAACAAAATCGTGGCCGTCGCGATGGTCGCCCTTAATGGCAAAAAAAGCGTGGTCGCGGCCGACGGTGCGGCTGTCGATGGAAATGCCCGACACGCCAGCCGGCAGTGCGCCTTGCCGCTCGGCGCCCATTGCCGCCGCCATTGCGTCGACGGTCCACAGCGCGGGCGCGCTCATGCGGCCAACTCCTTGAGTGCCGCGGCGACAGCCTCATGATCGCTGAACGGCACCACCCGGTCGCCAATGATTTGGCCGGTTTCATGACCCTTGCCGGCGATCAGCAGAACGTCGCCCTGGCGCAACTCCGCAATCGCCGTGCGGATCGCCTCACGGCGGTCGCCGATTTCGACGGCACCCTGAGCGCCGCCGAGAATGGCGGCGCGGATCGCGGCGGCATCCTCGCCGCGCGGATTATCGTCGGTGACAATGACCCGATCCGCCTTCTCGGCCGCAACCGCCCCCATCAGTGGGCGTTTACCGCGGTCGCGGTCGCCGCCGGCGCCGAACACCACGACCAGCCGGCCGCGCGCAGCGGGCCGCAGCGCGTCGAGCGCCTTGGCGAGGGCATCGGGTTTATGCGCGTAGTCAATGAAGACCGGCGCCCCGTTGCCGACACCAACCAGTTCGAGCCGGCCCTTCGCGCCGGTGAGACGTTCGAGCGCGGCAAAGACTTCGGCGGCATCGCCGCCGGTGGCAATGGCGATGCCGGCCGCCACCGCAGCATTCTCGACCTGGAATTCGCCGACCAGCGGCAGTCGCACGCGATATGTCTTTCCGCGATGTTCGAGCCGAACGTTCTGGGCAAAGCCGTCGATGGCGGTATCGACAATACGGATGCCGGCGGCTTTGCGTCCGACAGTCAAGATCGACAGGCCGCGCGCCTTGGCTGCCGCCAGTACCGCATCGGCGTACGGGTGATCCACCTCGACGATAATCGCACCATCATCCGGCACAAGCGTTTCAAACAGCCGCAGCTTGGCGGCGAGGTATGCGGCAAAAGTCGGATGGTAGTCGAGGTGATCGCGGGTGATGTTGGTGAACGCCGCCGCGGCGAGACGTAGCCCATCGAGCCGGAATTGATCGAGGCCGTGCGAGGAAGCCTCAATAGCGAGATGGGTGACGCCCTCGCTTGCCAGCGCGTCAAGCGAGCGATGCAGCGCAACCGGGTCTGGCGTGGTCAGCGAGCCATAGGTCTCGCTGCTCGGCGATACGATGCCGATCGTGCCGATGCTGGCGGCGCGATGTCCGAGCGCGGTCCAGATTTGGCGGGTAAACGCGGCGACCGAGGTCTTGCCGCTGGTGCCGGTGACCGCTGCGACGGTTGGCGGCTGGCGGGGAAAAATCTTGGCGGCGATCAGCGCCAGGGCGCGGCGGGCATTGCCCGCACGAACGAAAGCGACGCCGGAGGGCCACGCCATGTCGGGACGCTTTTCGGCGAGGACGGCGGCCGCGCCGGCGGCGATGGCGGCGGCAATGAATTCGTTGCCGTCGGTCCTGTTGCCGGCGACCGCAACAAAAAGATAGCCTGCCCGGATTGTGCGCGAGTCGGCGGTAACGCCGCCGACCTCGAGAGCGGCGTGGCGGGCGTCGAATTCCGCGTCGGCAGGCAAAATCTCGCGAAGCTTCATGGCGGTTCTAAACCCCGCCTTACCTGCTTTCCTTAAGCGAAGCCAGTATCAGGTGATCCGCATCCGGCAAGTCCAGGCGCGGCCGGATACCGAGCAGCGGTGCGATCCGCGCCACCACTGCGCCGCCAACGGGGACGGCGTTCCAGCCGGAAGTTTTGAAACCATGGGTCTCCGGCAACACCTTGGGATCGTCGAGCATGATCAGCAGCAGATAGCGTGGCTGGTCGGCCGGTATCACCGCCATGAAGTCGGTCAATACGCTGGATTTGGAATAGTGGCCGTTGATGACCTTATCGGCGGTGCCGGTCTTGCCGCCGATGTAATATCCCGGAACATCGGCTTTCCGTGCCGTACCTTTCTCGACGTTGAGCCGCATCAGATAGCGCATCATCTCGCTGGTTTCGGGCTTGATCACCCGTTTGCCAAGCGCACGCGCGTCTTCCGGCGTGCGCCGCAAAAAGGTCGGCGGAATGAGGAGGCCACCGTTCATCAGCGCGGCGACTCCCATCAAGGCCTGCAGCGGCGCAACCGAAAGACCGTGACCGAAGGCGATGGTGATGGTGTTGAGATCGCCCCAGTGTTTCGGCACGATGGGTTCGGCGCTCTCCGGCAATTCCGTGCGCAAACGGTCGAGCTGGCCCATCTTTTTCAAAAACGCCTTATGGGCATCGACACCCATCGCCAGCGCGGTGCGGGCGGCACCGATATTCGACGAATACGTGAAAATTTCCGGGATGGTCAGCATCCGGTTCTCGGGCTCGAAATCGTGAATCAGAAACCTGCCGACATGCATCGGTCCGTGTGCATCGAATGAAGACTTCAGCGTGAAACGGCCCGAGTCGAGCGCCATGGCGATGGTGAACGCCTTGAACGTCGAGCCCATCTCATAGACGCCGGTGGTCAGCCGGTTGATGCGAGACGGCTCGAGGGCCTCGCGCGGATTGTTCGGATCGTAATCGGGCTCCGAGACCATGGCGACGACCTCGCCGGTTCGGACGTCAAGCACGACGCCGGCCGCAGCCAAGGCCTTGAATTTGGCGCGCGCGGCCACAAGCTCGTCGCGCAACGCGTGCTGCACGCGCAAGTCGACAGCCAACTGCACCGGATTTTGCAACCGGTCGGTGGCCAATCCCGCCATATGCAAAGCGGCGAGCCCATGGCCGTCGAGCCACTTCTCCATACCGGCGATACCCTGATTGTCGATATTGACGTGACCGATCAGGTGCGAGACCTCGGGGCCGTTCGGATAGTCGCGCTTGTTCTCGCGCAGGAAGCCGATGCCCGGCAGCCCCTGGCGATAAATCTCCCGCCGCTGCTCGGGAGTGACGTCGCGCTTGAGCCAGACGAAGCCGCGTTTGGACGACAACCGCTCGCGCAATTCGGTGGCGTCGAGATCCGGCAGATCGGCGGTGAGCAGTTCAACCGCTTCATCGACATCGATCAGCCGGCGCGGCTCGGCGTAGAGCGAGGGTACCCGAACATCGGTAGCCAAGACCTCGCCGTTGCGGTCGAGGATATCAGGACGCGCAGTGGCGACCGCGTCGCCGCTGCCGACACGGTGCGCGGTGCGCCCATCCGACACCATCGCGAACATGACGAGCCGGATCGCGATGACGGAATAGACCGCAACGAACGCAAGGATCGCCAGCCCGACCCGTGCGCGCGCCTTGGCGGCGCGGTCGACGTCACCGCCGTAAAGGAGGCCGCGGATGAACCGCCGCCGCCAGGTGTCGGGCATCTGCACCGAAACGATTTGCGTGACTGCGGTCATCGGTCGAGTCGCCCGGACTTGACCGCTGGCACTTCCGCAGCCGCCGCGGCCGCCGTCTCGGCGGGCGGCGGCGGAGGCTCCGCAACCGGCCTGGTCGCGTCGATGCTGCCGGTTGTAGCCGCCGGTTCATCGAGCGTTTCGATCATGCTGCCGATCGGATCGGGACTGTCGGGATTGACCAATTGCGGCGGCCGCTCTGGCAACTGGTCGAGTGAATCGAACTGTGTCGGCCGGATCGGCTTGAGCGGCAGGAAACGTTTGGCGAGCGCTTCGATGCGCGCCGGATTGTCGAGCCTGCCCCATTCGTCGCGCAAGGCGGCGATGGTATCGCGCTCGCGCCGGACTTCGCTGCGGATTTTGGCAAGACGCTCGGCCTGCACCGTCGAATCGAATTTGATTCGATAGACGTACGCGGCCGCCAGCACCAAAGCGCCGATAACCGCGAAGTTAAGAACGCGCAGGATCATGTCGCACCGTGCGCAAATTGGCCGGGCAACGGCAGCGGCGGCAAAAAAGTTTCGACCGCGCCGGAACGCGCCGCGGCTTCGGTTCGCACGGCGGCGCGGAGCTTGGCTGAACGGGCGCGCGGGTTAGCGGCGATCTCGGCTTGGTCGGGCGTTTCCGGCCGCCTCGTCAACACGCTGAAGGTCGGCGGCAGCGCTGCAACCTCGGGCCGATGTCGCGACAATGCCGGCGCGCGGCTGCGTTCGAGCAGAAATGTCTTGGCGATACGATCCTCTAGCGAATGGAACGCGACGACGACGAGCCGACCGCCCGGTTTGAGCACCTGCTCGGCGGCGGCAAGGCCATGCGCCAATTCAGCGAGTTCTTCGTTGACGAAGATACGCAGCGCCTGAAAGGTCCGGGTCGCGGGATGGATTGCGCCTTCGCGTGAACGCACGACGCCAGCGACGATCTCGGCGAGCGCCAGCGTCGTCGCGATCGGCTTGTTGACGCGCGCCCGGACAATCGCGCGCGCAATGGCGCGTGCGTGGCGTTCTTCTCCAAGCGTAAAGATGATCGCGGCCAGATCGCGTTCGCCGGCACGGGCGACGACGTCGGCCGCGCTTGGACCGTCTCGCCCCATCCGCATGTCGAGCGGACCATCGAGGCGGAAGGAAAAGCCGCGCCCCGGTTCGTCGAGCTGCATCGAGGACACGCCGAGATCGAAAACGACGCCGTCGACTTCTGCTGCGCCTCGATCCGCAACGATCGCCGCCAAGTCCGAAAAGCGTCCCTCGGCCACCTGCAGGCGGCCTGCTGCCTGTTTGACAACGTCGCTTGCTGCGGCAATCGCGCGCTGATCGCGGTCGATGCCGATGACGCGGGTCCCCGCGACGGCCAGGATGGCGCGCGTATAACCGCCTGCACCGAAGGTGGCGTCGACATAGACGCCGCCGTCGCGTAACGCGAGCCATTCGGCCACACGGCGGGCGAGCACGGGAACGTGACTGGCATGTCCGCCAGCGACAGCGGAGCCGTCGCTATCGCTCATTGCTGCCGCGCCCCAAGCAAACCTGTCGTGGCTTTCCTGCTCCCCGGCTTGCGTTTGACGGCGCGGACCCCCACCTCCGCGAGCATTCGAACGCTGCCCGATACCGCCCATAACTCGACCCGGCGCAAAACCGGGGATGAAGAGTCTTTCTGGGACTTGATGGGCTATCATCGGACGACATGGGACGCCATCGCGCCGGCCGTGACAGGCGGACGGGCCGGTACGCTCATCGTCGATTAGCGAGGGGTAAGCTTAAGGAAAGGTTGAAGCCCGCCGCTGTGCCGTCGTTTCGCCAAGGCGGAAATTGGCTTGTCGGCGGCACGCTCTGCCCTAAAGTAGCGTTCATGTCCCGCCGCCCGGCGTTCGCCGCCGAATCCGTCGTTGTCGCTGAAGTTCGGCCCTCGCCAAATCATGGTGAGCGCAAGGATGGCCGGCGTCCGGACATGATCCTGCTTCACTACACCGGCATGCCCGATACCTCCGAGGCATTGGAGCGCCTGTGCACGCCGGCAAGCGAAGTGTCGGCGCATTACCTCGTGGCTGAGGACGGCCGCATCGTGCAGATGGTGCAGGAAAGCCGCCGCGCCTGGCATGCGGGCGTCGCCTCATGGGCCGGCGAAACCGACATCAATTCTTGCTCTATTGGCATCGAAATCGCCAATCCAGGCCACGATTACGGCTACGCGGACTTTCCCAAGCGCCAGATCGCCGCCGTGACCGCATTGTGCCGCGGCATCGCGACCCGTCATGCCATTGCGCCGCCGCGCGTCCTGGCGCATTCCGACGTCGCCCCATCGCGCAAGCAGGACCCCGGCGAAAAATTCCCCTGGCGCACACTTTACGACTCGGGCGTCGGGCATTGGGTGCCGCCGGCACGGATCGGCAAGGGCGGGGGGGCCGTGCTTGGGCTCGGCGACCGCAGCGAGGCGGTCGCGGCGCTCCAGGAAGCTCTCAACCAATACGGCTACGGCCTCACCGTGAGCGGCACCTACGATTCAGCCACCCAGGATGTGGTGACCGCATTCCAGCGCCATTTCCGCCAGGAACGGATCGACGGCATCGCCGACGAATCCACCCGCGCAACGTTGCGGGAACTGCTTGCGCAACGTGGCCGGGTCAAAAGCATCGCGGCGCGTGCCCGCGAGTTCGGCCGCCTCGCCTCTTGACCTCGGTCGCCATCGTCTCCATCCCTAGTTGGTCAGTCGGTCGGACGGCCGCTCCGGCAAAACCGAAAGGTTGCCGGGGAGGAAAGTCCGGGCTCCATGGACAAGCGGTGCCGGATAACGTCCGGCGGGCGCGAGCCTAGGGAAAGTGCCACAGAGAACAAACCGCCGCGGCGCGTTGCGTAACTCGCGGCAAGGGTGAAAAGGTGCGGTAAGAGCGCACCGCGTCGGCGGCAACGCCGGCGGCACGGCAAACCCCACCGGGAGCAAGACCGAATAGGGACGGCACGAAGCCTTCGCGCAGGCGAAGGTCTTCAAGGTCAGTGTCTAAACCCGCCGTCCGGGTAGGTTGCTGGAGGCGCCGGGCAACCGGCGTCCAAGAGGAATGGTCGTCACGCATGCGGGCCGGTTGTTCGCGTGCCTTCCAGAACCCGGCTTACAGACTGGCTGGCTTCTGTCTCCGGGCGTTCGGCGGAATCCCCGCCGGACGCCCACCAAGTTTTTGCCTCAAGCGATCGATCATTGAAAGAATAATCGCTTGGCCTGCCGCTTCGTAGGTAATAATTCCCTCCTAACCGCCATCGGTTGCACGATTTAGAAAATTCTTCTAGGTCATGCCAATGCCGATGGACCCCTTGGCTCGCTTGCCGGCCTTTTTCGCCCTTACGGGCAAACGCTGCGTGGTCGCCGGAAATGGCATGCCCGCCGCCTGGAAGGCCGAATTGCTCGCCGCCGCAGGCGCGCGCGTGGATGTGTTCGCACCGACGCCGGCGGAGGACATTCGTGCACGGGTCGCCGCGGCCGGCACGATTGCCTTGCATGAGCGCGCCTGGCAGCCGACCGACTTCGCCGGCGTCGCCATCGCAGTCGCCGAATGCGCCGGCAGCGATGAGGCCGCACGTTTCGCCGCGGCGGCGCACGCAACGGGAGCGCTGGTCAATGTCATCGACCGGCCAGCCTTTTGCGACTTCGCCTTTGGCGCAATCGTCAATCGCTCGCCACTGGTGATCGGCATCTCCACTGACGGCGCCGCGCCAGTATTCGCTCAGGCAATCCGCGCCAGGATCGAAACGCTGATCCCCAAAAGCTTCGCGCGCTGGGCCCAAGCGGCCCGCAACTGGCGTCCGCGTATGCATGCGCGGGCCATGCCTTTCCGCGCCCGGCGCGGCTTTTGGGAGCGATTTGCCAAACGCGCTCTTGCCGCGCCCAACGTGCCACCCGATGAAACCGAGTTTACGACCCTGCTCACGAGCCAGGCGGACGCGGGTTCGGTAGTGCTGGTCGGCACCGGGCCGGGGGATCCGGAGCTGCTCACGCTACGCGCCATTCGCGCCTTGCAATCTGCCGACGTCATTCTATTCGACAAAAACGTGGCGCCGGAAATCCTCGACTTCGCGCGCCGCGAGGCAAAAAGGATGCTGGTCGGCAAAACCGCGACTGCCACGATGGTGGCACTGGCGAAATCGGGACGCCGCGTCGTGCGGCTGAAAGCCGGTGTCGGCCAAGCCGGTGAAGAGGCCGCCGCCTGCCGCGCCGCCGCCGTCGTGGCCGAGGTCGTTCCCGGCGTAACGGCGACACAGCCGGCAATTCTGAAACTTCCAGAGGCGGACGTGGAAATCGCACCGATCAGTGCCGAGCAGGCCGCGCGTTGCGGCTAACCTGGCCGTAACGAGGTCAGTTTCCGGGATATTCCGGCATCGTTCCATCGACAAAAATCGCCTGATATCCGGTCCTTTCAGGCGTAAACAGCATATTGCGGGACCCTACCTTCGCCGACTATTTATGACCTGCATGGACAGCGTAACCACACCACCCGCCGCGGACGCTCAAAAGCCCGAATCCGCACGCGCTGCCGGCTTGATCGAGGTGCGGCTGAGCGAAATCGAACCCGTCGCGCGCGACACCAACGTCTATACGTTTGTGCGCCCGGATGGCGGCGTCCTGCCGTCCTACAAACCCGGCGCGCATATCGACATCCATCTGCCGAACGGGCTGCTGCGCCAATTTTCGCTGCTCAATCCCGCCACCGATCCGGAGAAATACGTCGTCGGCATCAAGCTCGACGCCGCCAGCCGCGGCGGCTCACGCTACATTTTCGATCAGCTGCGCGTCGGCCACACCCTCAAGATCAGCGCGCCGCGCAATAATTTTCCGCTGGTCGAGGACGCCGAGCATGTGGTGCTGTTTGCCGGCGGCATCGGCATTACGCCGATTTGGTGCATGGCGCAGGAGCTTAATGCGCAGAACCGGTCGTGGCAGCTCCACTATTCCTGCCGGTCTCGCGCCGATATGGCCTTCCTCGAGACGCTGAAGAAATTAGGTCCGGAGCGCGTCCATCTGCATTTCGACGACGAAGCGGGCGGCAAATTCCTCGACGTTGCCGCCGCCATCGCTGCCGCACCGTCCGACGCGCACTTTTATTGTTGCGGTCCCAATCCGATGCTCAAGGCATTCGAGGCCGCGGCCGCCGGCCGGCCGCGCCCGCAGGTCCATGTCGAATACTTCACGCCGAAGGAAGAAGCTGCCGAGGGGACGTTAGGTGGGTTCTGGGTCGAACTCGCCCGCTCCGGCGAGGAATACTACATCCCGGAGGGGCAGAAAATTCTCGAGGTTCTGTTCCAGGCCGGGGTTGACGTCGATTATTCCTGTGAACTCGGCATCTGCGGGGAGTGCGTGACCCGGGTGATTTCGGGCATTCCGGTCCATCACGACTCGGTGCTGAGCGAGGAAGAGCAGGCGGCAAACGACAAAGTCATGATCTGCTGCTGCGGCAGCAAGAGCGAGCGCCTCGTCCTGGATATGTAGTGCATCGCATTGCCCTGCGCCGGCAATTACGCTAAATCGCAAGAGGCGGATGCTTGGAGGAAGAACATGGCCGACCACGGTGAAGTCGAATATGCGACCGCGATGGGTAACGATTATCCGTCGCACGAGCAGACCTATGAAAATTTCTTGACGCTGACAAAAGGCGTCCTCGCCGCTGTCGTCGTCATCGTCGTCCTGTTGGCGGTTTTCCTCGCCTAAGCCGTGTCTTAACGGCCTCAAGCTTCGGTACGCCGGGCGCTGGCGGCGCGCGGCCTGCGGTATGGTTTTGTCTCGGACCGACGATATGCATGGCCATTGTCGGAGGAGTCATGAAAGTCGCCGTTACCGCCGAGATCGATGCGAATGAGCCGCGGGTTGCCGCCACCCCCGAGACCGTCAAGAAGCTGATTGGCCTCGGCGCCGACGTGGCGGTTGAGCCCGGCGCCGGAATTAAATCCGGAATTCTCGACAGCGATTATGTAGCGGCCGGCGCCAGCGTGACCCAAGACGCGGTGGCCGGCGCCGACATCGTGCTCAAGGTGCGACGGCCGCTGGCGTCGGAACTCTCGCGTCTGAAGAAAGGCGCCATCGTCGTCGCCATCATGGACCCGTACGGCCACGAAGACGCCTTGCGCGCTCTGGCCGATGCCGGGGTCACTGCGTTTGCGATGGAACTCTTGCCGCGCATCACCCGCGCGCAGGTCATGGACGTTCTTTCCAGCCAAGCCAACCTGTCCGGCTATCGCGCAGTGATCGATGCCGCTGCGGAATATGGCCGCGCGCTGCCGATGATGATGACTGCGGCCGGCACGGTGCCCGCGACCAAAGTCTTCGTGATGGGAGCGGGCGTTGCCGGCCTGCAAGCGATCGCCACCGCGCGCCGGCTTGGCGCCGTCGTCACCGCAACGGACGTTCGCCCGGCGGCGAAAGAGCAGGTTGAAAGCCTGGGCGCCAAATTCGTCGCCGTCGTGGACGATGAATTCAAGGCGGCGGAAACCGCCGGCGGCTATGCCAAGGAGATGTCGAAAGATTATCAGGCCAAACAGGCCGCGCTGGTCGCCGAGCACATCAAAAAGCAGGATATCGTCATTACCACCGCACTCATTCCGGGCCGGCCGGCGCCGCGGCTGATCTCAAGGGAAATGGTGGTGTCGATGCGGCCGGGCTCGGTGATCGTCGATCTCGCCGTCGAGCGCGGCGGCAACGTCGAAGGCGTCAAGGCCGATGCAGTCACCGACATTGGCGGCGTCAAGATCATCGGTTACGCCAATGTGCCCGGCCGGCTCGCCGCCTCCGCCTCGAGCCTGTACGCCAAGAACCTCTTTGCCTTCCTCGAGAGCCTGATCGACAAAAAGACCAAGACGCTGGCCGTCAACTGGGACGACGATATCGTCAAAGCGACAGCGCTCACCCGCGATGGCGCAATTGTACATCCGAACTTCAAGGCGAAGACAGCCGCGTGAACCAACTCTCCTTCCCCTTTTGTCGGGGAGGCTCACGGGCGGGAGTTTATTTCAGCAAACGAAAATCCCACCCCAGTCCCTTCCCCCGCCAAGGGGGAAAAGAAACGGAGGGTAAAGTGATAACCCTGTCCATTCTCGGTCAACTCGATCTCGCGGCGGTCGCCCATTCCAGCGCGGCGGCTGGGAGTGGCCTCGTTGATCCGTTTGTGTTCCGGCTTTCGATATTCGTGCTGGCGGTCTTTGTCGGCTATTACGTGGTCTGGTCGGTGACGCCGGCGCTGCACACGCCGCTGATGTCGGTCACCAACGCAATCTCCTCGGTCATCGTGGTCGGCGCCCTGCTCGCGGTCGGCGTCACGCTCGTTGCCAACGATGCCGGTCCAATCTGGGCGCGCGCATTCGGTTTCGTGGCGCTCGCCTTTGCCTCGGTCAATATCTTCGGCGGCTTTCTGGTGACCAAGCGCATGCTGGGGATGTTCCAGCGGAAGCAGAAATAACATGAGCGCCAATCTCGCCGCTCTCGCTTACCTGCTGTCAGGCGTCCTGTTTATCCTGGCTCTGCGCGGCCTTTCGCATCCGGACACCAGCCGCCAGGGCAATCTGTTCGGCATGATCGGCATGGCGATTGCCGTCGCCACCACGCTCGCCGCCCACCCGCCTTCCGACCTCACCGCCTGGGTATTGGTGCTGCTCGCCGTCGCACTCGGCGGCGGGACGGGTGCAGTCATCGCCCGGCGCGTGCCAATGACCTCCATGCCGGAACTGGTTGCCGCTTTCCACTCGCTCGTCGGCATGGCTGCGGTGCTGGTCGCCGCCGGCGCGCTTTACGCACCGGCGGCTTTCGGGATCGGGAGCGAAGGCGCGATCCACCGCCAAAGCCTGATCGAAATGTCGCTCGGCGTCGCCATCGGCGCCATCACGTTCACTGGCTCGGTCATCGCGTTCCTGAAGCTTTCCGGCCGCATGAGCGGCAAACCGATCATTTTGCCGGCGCGGCATGCCCTCAATATCGCGCTCGGCATCGCGCTCGTTGCGCTCGTCGTCTGGTTCTTCGAGGCGCAGCAGCATCTGACCTTCTGGTTGATCGCTGCCATTTCCTTCCTGCTTGGCGCGCTGATCATCGTCCCAATCGGCGGCGCCGACATGCCGGTCGTTATTTCGATGCTCAATTCTTATTCCGGCTGGGCTGCGGCAGGTATCGGCTTCACGCTCGGCAACTCGGCACTGATCATCACCGGCGCACTGGTCGGCTCGTCCGGCGCGATCCTGTCCTACATCATGTGCAAGGGCATGAATCGCTCGTTCATTTCGGTGATCCTCGGTGGATTCGGGGGCGAGGTCGCCGGCCCGGGCGGCGGCGCTGCCGAGCAGCGGCCGGTCAAACTCGGTTCGGCCGAGGACGCGGCCTATCTGTTGAAAAACTCCTCCAAAGTCATCATCGTGCCCGGCTACGGAATGGCCGTAGCGCAGGCCCAGCACGCGCTTCGCGAAATGGGCGATAAACTCAAAGCGGCGGGCGTCGAGGTCAAATACGCCATTCATCCGGTTGCCGGCCGGATGCCCGGCCATATGAACGTGCTGCTGGCCGAAGCCAATGTCCCCTATGACGAAGTCTTCGAGCTCGAGGACATCAATTCGGAATTCGCGCAAGCCGATGTCGCGTACGTGATCGGCGCCAACGACGTCACCAACCCCGCCGCCGAGGAAGATCCGAAATCGCCGATCTTCGGCATGCCGGTGCTGCAGGTATGGAAAGCGGGCACGGTCATGTTCAACAAGCGATCGCTTGCCTCGGGCTATGCCGGGATCGACAATCCGCTGTTTTATCGCGATAACACCATGATGCTTCTCGGCGACGCCAAGAAGATGACCGAAGCGATCGGCAAAGCCATCTGAAAGTAAACGGCGATGGGTTCGGAAGACCGCTCGCCCAAGCCATCCGCCTCACGCCGTCCTGTGCGCCGGCCGGCTGCGACTTCGACGTCCTGGAAACCCAACCGCTTTGCGTTCCGCCTGATCGGAATTCCCGTGCTTGCCGTCGCCGGCGTGCTGCTTTATCGCGGGCTGCGCGATTATTTGGTGCTGCCGGAATGCGACTCCACGCGCGCCACCAATACGCTTGCCGATATTTTCAAGCAGCTCAAGATACAGCCGCTGCACTATGAGCCAATCAAAACCATCTCGACGAGCAAGGCCGAGGTGGTCTGCAACGCGTTGCTGCCGCTGGCGGAGGGCGGCAGCGTCAACGTCGACTATCGATTCTTCTGGCAAGGCCGCACGGCGGAGATGCGCTATTCGATCTCGCACCAGCCGGCGCAGGGATCGCCAAGTCTTAGCCCTTCGCCGGCACCTGATATGCCGCCAGGAAAGTCCTGACCGCGATCCGCACGACGCGCTCGATCTGCTCCGGGCTCGGCGCCGGTGCGAAGTTGAAAACCATCGGCTTGAACAGCTTGGCCTGAAACGATTCCATCAATTGCACGGCGGCAATTTCGACGTCGTCGATGACCAGGACGCCGGCATCGATTTGCGCGTTGAGGTAATCCGCGAGCTGCGTCATGCCGCGCTCGGGACCGCTCTCGTAGAACTTGCGGCCGATCTCGGGCATGCGATCGGCGATGGCGATGACGGTACGGATGGCCGAGGCCTTCTCCGGCCGGCACAAAAACTTGACGTACGCCGCGCCGAGCCGCGCGAGCACGCCGCCGACGTCGTGATTGCCGGGATCGAAATCGAAGATGCCTTCCGCCTGGACATCGCATTCCTGCTCGACGATTGCCTCGAACAACTCCTCTTTGTGCTTGAAATACACGTAAAGGGTGCCCTTGGAGACCCCGGCGGCGCGGGCGATGTCGTTCATGCTCGCAGCGTCGAAGCCGTGCGCCAGGAATACCGCACGCGCTCCTTCGACGATCTGCCGCCGTTTTGCGCTGTCGTCATCCGCCGGACCGATTTGCGGCCGGCTTAACGCCGCTTGATCGCTCATTTTCTGGCCTGTTCAGCGTTTAGCAGCGCCCAAAGCGCCGTAAACGCTCGAAATCCCTGCATAAACTCGATCTCAATATATGTTGACCGAACCGTTCGGTCAATATTGACTTTCTGCCTCTCCCCATCTATTCAAATGACCGAACGGTTCGGTCACCCGCACGGAAGGGGCAGGAGTTCAAGCCATGTATCGCAATCCCGAAAAGGACGCGTCGACATACCCGGTCGACAAGCGTGACGGCGATATACCAAGTCACGACGCCCCGCCTCTGTCGGAAATCCAGCCGATGGCCCGGGCCCCGGAAATCGGGGCAACGGCATCGCCGAATCGGCCACCGCGATCGAACCGCCGCCGGCTCGCCTTCGGCGCGCTGGCCGCGGTCGTGCTGAGCACGGCGACATGGTTCGGGCTCAACTGGCTGATCGTCGGCCGCTTCATGGTCTCGACCGACGATGCCTATGTGCAGGCCCACAATACGACGCTCGCCGCCAAGGTGTCCGGCTATCTTTCCAATATTGCCGTTACCGACAATACGCGCGTGCGTGCCGGCGATGTGATCGCCACCATCGATGATGGCGATTACCGGCTGGCTGTCGATTCTGCCCGCGCCAAGGCCGCTACCCAGGAAGCCACCATCGCGCGCATCGGCCATCAGATCATCGCGCAGCAAGCCGCGGTCGAGCAGGCCAAAACCCAACTCATTTCCGCGCAAGCGGCGGCCACCCGCGCCGAACTCGAACTCGAACGGCAGAAACTCCTGGTTGCTCGCGACGCATCGAGTCGGCAGTTGCTCGAGCAGGCGCAAGCGAACCGCGATCAGGCCGTCGCCGGCGTTCATGGCGCGCAGGCCGCCATCGAATCGGCGGCGGCCAACGTCGACGTCCTCAAAGGTCAGCAGCAGGAGGCCGCCGCGACACTCGATGAGCTCAAGGCCTCGCTCGCCAAGGCCGAGCGCGATCTGTCCTTTACGGTCATCCGCGCGCCGATCGACGGCGTGATCGGCAACCTTGCCATGCAGACCGGCGACTTTGTGCAAACCGGCCAGCGATTGGCCAGCGTGGTGCCGCTCGACGACGTCTATGTCACCGCCAACTTCAAGGAAACCCAGCTCGCACGGCTGCAACCCGGCCAACTGGCCGTGATCGCCGTCGATGCCTTGCCGGAACATTCGATCCAGGGGGTGATTGAGAGCTTCTCGCCGGCTTCAGGCGCTGTATTCTCGCTCCTGCCGCCGGACAACGCGACCGGCAACTTCACCAAGATCGTGCAGCGGCTGCCGGTACGTATTCGCGTACCCGCCGCGATCGCTCGCGAAGGCCTGTTGCGTCCCGGCCTTTCGGTGGTGGTCAGCGTCAATACCAAGCCGGGCGCAGCCGTCGCGGAGACTGATGCGCCGGCGCAGCACACCGCCGTGCGCTGAAATCGACGCCGAGAACGGCGATGGCAAACGCAACGACGATGACGTTCCCGCTCCCGGCAATCGCCGCACCGGCGGTTGAGCGGGTCGATCCGATGCGCATCATCGCCTTCCTTGCCATGTGCTTCGGCATGTTCATGGCTTTTCTCGACATCCAGGTCGTGTCCGCTTCGCTTGCGGAGATTCAGGCCGGGCTTGCCGCGTCGAGCGACGAGATCACCTGGGTGCAGACGTCCTATTTGATGGCGGAGGTGGTCGCCATTCCCCTGTCCGGCTTTCTGTCGCGCGCGCTTGGCACCCGGATCATGTTTGCCGGCGCCGCCGCGGGCTTCACCGTTGCCAGCTTGATGTGCGGGCTGTCCTCAACCATGAGCCAGATGATCGTCTGGCGAGCGCTGCAGGGCTTTATCGGCGGCGGCATGGTGCCGACGGTGTTTGCGTCCGCCTACATCGTCTTTCCGCGTCGCTTGCAGCCTGTGATCACGCCGATGATCGGGCTGGTGGCGACGCTAGCCCCAACCATCGGTCCAACTGTCGGCGGTTATCTGACCGACATGATGTCGTGGCACTGGCTGTTTTTCATCAATGTCGTTCCCGGTATCGTGGTGACGATGGCGGCGATCGCGCTGATCGATTTCGACAAGCCGGATTTGCCGCTGTTCAGGCATTTCGATGTTGTCGGACTGATCTTCATGGCGCTGTTCCTCGGCGCACTCGAATACGTTCTGGAAGATGGACCGCGTTACGACTGGTTCGAGGATTCCACCATCGCTCTCGCCGCCGCGGTTTCGGCAAGTTCGGCAGTCATCTTCTTTGCCCGCGTGCTAACCGCCCGCCAGCCGATCGTCGATCTGCACACCTTCAGAGACCGTAATTTCGCGGTCGGCAGCATGTTTTCATTCGTGCTCGGGATCGGTCTGTACGGACTGACCTATCTTTATCCGGTGTTTCTCGACGAAATCCGCGGCTTCAATGCGCTGATGGTCGGCGAGACCGTGTTCGTGTCCGGGGCGGCGATGTTCCTCACCGCACCGATCGTCGGGCGGTTGATGAGCAAAATCGATCCGCGACTGATGCTGGCCCTGGGATTTACCATCGTCGCGTTCAGCAATTGGCAGGCGACCTACATCACCAAGGATTGGGATTTCACGGAGCTTTTCCTTCCACAAGTCCTGCGCGGCTTCGGCATGATGTTTGCGATCGTGCCGATCACCAGCATCTCGCTCGGCACGCTGGCGCCCGAACGGCTCAAGAACGCTTCGGGGTTGTTCAACCTGACGCGCAATCTCGGCGGCGCCGTCGGGCTCGCCGGTCTCAACACGGTGCTGAACAAGCGCATCGATCTACACCTTGAACGGCTACACGAATCGATCACCTGGTCGCGCCAACCGGTGGTCGAGATGCTCAATAACCTCGCCGCCCGCATCCCAGGTTCGGATGCGCACGATATCGCGCTCAAGCAGCTCTTTCTGTTCGTTCGTCAGCAGGGAATCGTGATGGCCTTTGCCGACGTTTTTCTCTTGCTCTGCTTGCTGTTCGTCGCATTTGCGCCGTTCGTCTGGCTCATGCGCCGGCCGCCGCCGGCGAATGCCGAAGTGGCCGCGCATTGATCGCCGATGGATGCGGCACGTTTTACGATAGCGGACCGGAAGACGGTCAGAAGTCTCGCGCAGAGCCGCCATCGCGTTTGCCGTAACCGCCGGCCGTCGGCGACTGGATGATGATCGCCTCGCCTGCATCGATCACGGTGGCATCGCAGCCGGCCAGTTGTTCCAGATGGCCGTCCTTGCGCCGCACCCAATTTTCGCCGAGCTGGCCGCTTTCCCCACCGGCCAGCCCGAAAGGCGGCACCCGGCGGTGGCCGGACAGGACGGTACATTCCATCTGCTCGAGAAAACGAATGGTGCGAACAATGCCGTCTCCTGCACTCCACCGGCCGCGTCCGCCCGATCCTTTGCGGATGTGAAAATCCTCGAGCAGCACCGGATAGCGGAACTCCAGGATTTCCGGATCGGTCAACCGCGTATTGGTCATGTGGGTATGCACGGCGTCGGTGCCGGGAAAGCCGGGGCCGGCCGGCGAACCGGAGCAGATCGTCTCGTAATATTGGTAGCGTTTATTGCCGAAGTTGAGATTGTTCATGGTGCCTTGCGCCGCCGCCATGGCGTCGAGCGCACCGAACAGGCAGTTGGTCACCTCCTGCGACGTCTCCACGTTGCCGGCGACGACCGCGGCGGGAAACTCCGGCGACAGCAGGGACTTTTTCGGAATGATGATGCGGATCGGGCGCAAGCAGCCGGCATTCATCGGAATGTCGTCATCAACCATGACCCGGAACACATAAAGCACGGCGGCGCGTGTCACCGGCTCCGGCGCATTGAAATTATTCGGCTGCTGCGGGCTGGTGCCGGTGAAGTCCACCGTCGCCTCGCGCTTCTTCTTGTCGACGACGATCCGCACCTGGATGACCGTCCCCTGATCCATTTCGGCGGTAAAATGCGAATCGTGCAAACGATCGATGACGCGGCGGACGCTCTCCGCCGCGTTGTCCTGAACGTGCTTCATATAAGCGCGCACCACCGGCAGACCGAAATGGCGCACCATCTTGCGCAGCTCGGCGGCGCCTTTTTCATTGGCGGCAATCTGCGCCTTGACGTCGTTGATGTTCTGCACCGGGTTGCGCGCCGGGAAGCGTCCACCGGTCAACAGCGCATAAATCTCCTTCTCCCGAAAACGGCCGCGCTCGACGAGCCGAAAATTGTCCATATAGACGCCTTCCTGCTCAATCGTTGTTGCGTTCGGCGACATCGATCCGGGCGAGATGCCGCCAATGTCGGCGTGATGGCCGCGCGCGGCGACCCAGAACAGGATTTTGTTCCCGTCAAACACCGGCGTGCAGACGGTGATATCGGGCAAATGCGTGCCGCCGTTGTAGGGGGCGTTGATGGCATAGACGTCGCCCGGCCGTATCGCGCCGCGGTTCTCGCGAATGATCGTCTCGACCGCCCGGTCCATCGAGCCGAGATGCACCGGCATGTGCGGCGCGTTGGCGACGAGCGAGCCGTCGCCGGAGAATACCGCACAGGAGAAGTCGAGCCGCTCATTGATGTTGGTCGAATATGCAGTGTTTTGCAGCGCGACGCCCATCTGCTCCGCTATCGACATGAACAGGTTGTTGAACACTTCCAGCAGGACCGGATCGGCGCGGGTACCGACGGCATGGGCGCGAACAAGCTTCCGTGCCCGCCGCAAGACCAGGTGATTCTTGCCGGTCAGCGCGGCCTGCCAGCCCGGTTCGACCACCACCGTCTGGTGCGGCTCAATGATGATCGCCGGTCCATTCACTTTGTGGCCGAGCGAAAGCGCGTCGCGCAGATACACGCCCGCCTTATGCCATTTGCCGCCGGAGAAAAAGCGCGTGCGCCGCGCAGGCCTGGGGAGCTTCGTCCGCGTGGTCTTGCGCGTGGCTTCCCGAAACGTCGCACCGCCGCCGACGGCTTCAACCGATGCCGCTTCGATGACGAGCTTCTTGTCGCGGTCGATAAAGCCGAAGCGCGCTTTGTGCGCACGCTCGAAGGCCGATTGCATGCTTTTAAGCGGCCCGAACGGCACCTCCAGCGACGTATCGGTGCCGGCATAGCGGACGTGCGCGCGCCGGTGCAGCGCGACTTTACCGGCGGCGACGCCTTGGCCCACTACTTCCTCGATCGCCGTCCGCGCCAAGCCGCGCACGGCGCCGGCAAGCGCGGCGTAACCCTGCTTGCCGAAAGGTTCCTCGATCGCTTGCTGGCGTACGCTGCGGATGTCGGCAAGTCCCATGCCGTAGGCGGACAACAGCGATGAGAACGGGTGGATCAGCACCCGCGTCATGCCGAGCGCATCGGCGACCAGGCAGGCATGTTGACCGCCGGCTCCGCCGAAGCAGTTGAGCACGTAACGGGTGACGTCGTAGCCGCGCTGGACGGAAATCTTTTTGATCGCATTCGCCATGTTCTCGACGGCGATCTTGATGAACCCGTCGGCGACCTGTTCCGGCGAACGGCCATCGCCGATGTCGCCCGCAAGCGAGGCAAAGGCGACGCCGACAGCGTCGGCGTCGAGTGCCTGGTCCTGATCCGCCCCGAAAATCCTCGGAAAGAAATCGGGGATCAACTTGCCGACCATCACGTTGGCGTCGGTGACGGCGAGCGGCCCGCCCCGGCGATAGCATTTCGGTCCGGGATTGGCGCCGGCCGAATCGGGACCGACCCGAAAGCGCGCCCCGTCGAAATGCAGGATCGAACCGCCGCCGGCGGCCACCGTGTGGATCAGCATCATCGGCGCACGCATGCGCACGCCGGCGACTTCCGTCTCGAACGCGCGCTCGTAGCCGCCGGCAAAATGCGACACGTCCGTGGACGTGCCGCCCATGTCGAAGCCGATCAGCCGATTAAAGCCCGCCTGGCGGCCGGTTTCGGCCATACCGACGACGCCGCCCGCTGG
>JAGXAC010000276.1 GCA_019075925.1 Hyphomicrobiales bacterium
GGATCAGTCGCAATCGCCGCTTGGCTCGCGACTTCGAGCGCTATGCAACAACCGTCGCTGCGTTCGTTCGCCTCGCCATGATCCGCATCATGCTCAGGCGACTTGCCGCAAATGCCTCGTCATGAATCCAAACTTCCCGGATGGGCTCTTAGAATCGAAAAGACCGTTAGCAAATATCAGGCTGGCGGGACTTTCGATTTGAATCCGGCTCACGAGCCGCCGCAAACCGGTCGGCGAATGTCAATCCGCTCCACTAGTTGATGCTTGCCAACGTGCGGTTGACGGTGTGGCGCGAGGCAAACCCCGTCACCAGCGCCATGAAGACGATTTGCAGGACGATCGCCAGATAGCCGGCGATGCCGATGGAGAAATTTCCGAACAGTCCGGCGAGCTGGTCGCCACCCGGCGTTCCGGCAAGCCAGGCATTGCCGGCCTCGGTGACGGCGAACAACAAGATCGCGGCCCCGCCGCCGATCAGCCCGCCCTTGAACCCGAGAACCAGGAAATGACTTTGGAACTGGCTGGCGATGAAGACGTCGGTCGCACCGACGTAATGCAGGACTTCGACAATCGGCCGGTTGGTCGCCATGGTGCCGCGGGTGGCGAACGTCACCGAGAGCACGGTCGCAATCAGCACCAACGCCAGTACCGCGACGCATACGACGACGGCGGTGCCGGCCATGGTACGCATACGGTCGATCCAGTGCCGATGATCGTCGAGGCTCGCGGTCGGCACTTTGGCGGCCAGCACTTGCCGCAGCGAAGCGAAATCGGGCCGCGCGCCGGCGGCAAGCTTGATCACGATCAGCCGTGGTATCGGCAGGTCTTCGAGCCCCAGCCCGGTACCGAGCCACGGCTCGACCAGCTTTGCCGATTCTTCCTTGGTGAAAGCGCGCACCTCGGCCACGCCCGCGGCGGCGCGGGCGATCTCCACCGCGCTGTGCACGTCCGCATCGATGTTGCGGCCCGCCGTTGGGCGCACCTGTATGGTGACTTCGCGGCCGACGTCCGCGCGCCAGTCGCTTGCGGCGCTAACCACCAGCATGGCAACGCCCAGCGTCAGTGCGCCGAGAAAGGTCATGATGGCGACGACCGCGGTAAGCGAACGGCCGGCGATCGAGTTGCGCGGCACGATCGACGCGGCCGGCGGCAAGGCGCGTAGCGCGGTGGCGGACACGCCGACGTCGTCCCACGGCTCGGTCATGGTTTCGAGCGGCTCAGTCATAGACATGCAAGCGCCCTTCGTGCAGCACCAGCCGCCGTGCGTTGTATTCGTCCATCAGGGCGATGTCGTGGGTGGCGATCACCACCGCGGTTCCGGTTTTGTTGAGCTCGACGAACAGCCGCAACAGGCGTTGTCCGAGGTTGGGATCGACGTTGCCGGTCGGCTCGTCGGCGAGCAGCAGTTGTGGCCGCGCGATCACCGCGCGCGCAATGGCCGCGCGTTGCTTTTCCCCACCGGAGAGCACCGGGGGTAGCGCGCTGATCCGCTCGCCGAGACCGACCCATTGCAGGAGTTCGACCACCTCGGCGCGATATCCGGCCTCGTCCTTGCCGAGGACGCGCAACGGCAACGCCACGTTCTCATAGGTGGTCATGTGGTCGAGCAACCGGAAGTCCTGGAACACGATGCCGATCCGCCGCCGCAAATTGGCGCGGCCGTCCTTGCTCAGTGTCGCGGTGTTGCTGTCGAACATGCTGATCAGGCCGCGGGTGGGCCGCAATGCCAGGAGCATCAACCGCAACAACGAAGTCTTGCCGGCGCCGGACGGGCCGGTGAGAAACTGGAAGGAATGCCCGTCGATCCCGAAGCTGACGTCGCGCAGCACCTCGGGACCGAGCCCATAGCGCAAACCGACGTTTTCAAACCAGATCACGCCATCCCTCCGAAGCGGCCAGCCGATAATACCACGCCGACCTCCAAGCGCCGGTATGGTTTCCAATTCATTAACGGATGGGGCCCTAATGTCGCGGCCAAAAGGTGACGACCGTCTGATTCGCCGATGCTGATCATCTGTCCGTCCTGCGCAACGTCGTACGACGTGAATTTGGCCACCTTGTCGCCGGCGGGGCGCCAAGTCCGCTGCTCGCGTTGCAGCACGGTTTGGCACGCCGAATGGAGCCAAGCCGACAAGATTCTGGCCGCGGCTGCGGCGATAGCGCCGCATGCCGAGCCGGCCGCCGTGCCGCCGGCCGCGCCAGTTGCGTCCGCCGATCCGGCCGTGCCGCCGCCCGAGGCCGCGGCACCCGAGCCGATCGGCGAAACCGAAGCGGTTCCGGCCGAGATGGCCGACGGCGGCGAACATGGCGCCGTCGATTCGCCGCCGATCGTGCCGGACGATGATGAAGCC
>JAGXAC010000277.1 GCA_019075925.1 Hyphomicrobiales bacterium
CATGCTGGGTATCTTCACAAATAGCCGCCAGCACGTGCCGGATCCGGTCACGACTTTCCGGACCGGCCAAAGCAAGAAGCCGCGAGCGAACGACCTCGGTCGCCCGGAGCAAAAGCTGTCGAAAGATCGACAGCGGAACGTCAAACCGCAGCCCGACGCTCTCGGCCAAGTGCTCATCTTTTTCGGCGTGTTTTGCCAGCGTTGCAAAGCCGCTTTCGGAAAAGCTGGCTCCGGCGTTTTCGGCAAGCGCGTGGAATACGTCGCGGTCGCCGCGCCGCAGCAGCACATCGGTGACCTGCGACCCGACCGTGGGGCGCGCCGCGATCGCCAGCAGATGCCCCTGCTTCTTGCTATTGGCGACGTCAACAAGATCGGCGTCGGTGAGCCGAGACGATTGCCGCAAGACGGGCGCCGCAATCGTAATGTCGTCATCGCGCGCAAGCCGCCTTACGACCTCGATCGGCGCATTATTCACCGGCGCCAGCCGTTGACTGAGTTCGGTGAGAGCCTTGCCCTGAATTCGCTTGATCAGGTGGCCCAGGACATCGTCAAAAACCTCAATCTGCTGATCGCTGAACCGGTCGGCATCGGCGACGAAAAGATCGGTGATGCGGCGCAGGGTATCTACGCGTTTGTCCTTCGAGCCGCTCTGGATGGCATCTTCCAGTTCAGCAATCAGCGAGGGGGTTTGTCCCATTTGGCACAGCGGTCAGGCCTGCGAAACGCGCGCTCCAAGCCGGTCAGAACTCCGGAATTTATGAATGTTATGTCCAATGTTGTAAATAACACATGAAACATCGAGCGGATTGTCGAAGAATGTTTATAGCTAGATCGTCGCACAGCATGATTGGCGCCGGCGCGGCGTCGTCCCGCCGAGGACGAGACCGTCGTCCGGCGCTCGATTTCCAGCCATCGCGCCGCAAATGCGGGCGTCAAGCCGAGTAATTCCCTCGATCTTTCAGGTTGGCGACTCCGTCGGCCGATTTCCTGCCGACTTACTTCTAATCTATTTGTTAATTATTTGTTAATACTCGGAATTTCCTTGGCGTCGTGAAAAATAATGCCGAGCGTGTGCCGCATGCCGCTGCGAATGCGGCTGACACCATGGCGGAGATTGACGCGGTACTCGCCGCGCGATCCTTTGACCGGACGGTTGTGAACGGCGAATGCGACCGCGTCTCCCCGCCGTAACGGCACCACTTCGGCCCTGCTTTGCATGCGCGGACGCTGCTCGGCGATAACAAATTCGCCGCCGGTGAAATCGCGCCCGGGTTCGGACAGAAGAATCGCCGCCTGAAGCGGAAACACCAGATCGCCGTAAAGGTCCTGGTGCAGGCAGTTGAAATCGCCCGCTACGTACTGCAACAGCAGCGGCGTCGGGCGCGACTGGCCGTGCCGATGGCATTCCCGCACGAAGTCCGCATGTTGCGGCGGATACCGCCGGGCCATGCCCATCCGGTCGTTCCAGGCGTTGGCGACCGCACGCAGAGGCGGATACAGCGCAGAGCGCAACTCGCCCACCAGATCGGGCAGTGGATATCTGAAATAGCGGTATTCGCCTTTGCCAAAGCCGTGGCGCGCCATATGGATCCGACTGCGGAAATGCTGCTCCTGCGAATAGAGCGCAGCGATCGCGCGGCACTCTTCGGGCGTCATCAGCGTTTCGATCCTCGCACAGCCGAAATCGTTCAGTTCGCTCGCGATCGTCTTCCAATCGAGACCGGATACGCGCCGCGCGACGGAATCGGCGGACGCCGCCTGCGCGACCATTATCATGTTCATGTCGGTGCTCCCGCGAACTTGGGTAAATCCAACGCTTGCAGGCTTAAGCCGGCCGCGTTTGCGTCGGCAAGCTTGCCGCCGACCAACAAGCGGCGCGACCCGATTCCTGCTGGATCGCGCCGGGTTCGTCGAGCGCCTCGCAGAATTCGGGCGGCGCAAAGTTTTCGGATATCGGTGCGAAACTTTAGGCCAGCGCCTTGGCGATCAAAAAGCCCGAGCCGCCGCCCAGCCCCGGTCCGGGATGCGTCGATGCGCCGATGTGATAGAGCCGCGCCACCGGCGTGCGGTGGTTGACGGAATTGTGGAACGGCCGCCACAGGAAAAACTGGTCGACGCCGCAAAAGCCGCCGTACGGATCGCCGCCGACGAGATTGACATTGAGCACTTCGAGGTCGGCCGGCGAATACGCCTTGCGCGCGATCACGTTGTCGCGAAAATTTTCGATGTGGGAGGATAGGACCGCTTCGATCCGGTCGGCGTATTTTTCCCGCAGCGCGTCGGTCCACCGGCCGTCCGCCGGCACCGCGATCTCGCCGGCGGCGTCGCCCTT
>JAGXAC010000105.1 GCA_019075925.1 Hyphomicrobiales bacterium
GCATGGTGATCGTCATGTCGGACGGAATGCCCGCGAGCGCTGCGTTGATCATGCCGGCGTAAATCGCCGGCAGTTTTTCCGGCGCCTCCCCGCGCGCGACAATATGCTGGCGTAACGACGGATCGCACAGATAGGCGAGATTGACTTCATCGAGCTGCAAATAACGGCAGCCGGCGGCGGCAAAAGCATCCACCACTTTCCGATAGGATTGGCCGAGATCGCGATAGAAATCCTCCATCGCCGGATAGATTGCCTCCGGCACGGCATCGCGGCCGTAACGGAAATGCAGCGACGACGGCGACGGAATGGTCATTTTCGGCATCACCCCGGCGTGGCTGCGCAAGAACTTGAAGTGCTCGATCATCGGATGCGGCTTGTAGCCGCCGAGCTTGTCGACGATACGCAGCAGCACCGCGCGCGGCTGCGGCCCCTGCGCGCTGAATTTGATCTTGCGCTCGCCGGCGTAGGATTCGACGCCGTTCAGTCCCTCGAAGAAGTCGTGGCTCCACGAGGTGCGACGGAATTCCCCGTCGGTTACCGCCTTGAGCCCGACCGCCTCCTGGTTACGGATCACTGTTTCGATCTCGCGATCCTCGACCGCCGACAGATCGGCAGCGCTGATTTTGCCCCGCGCGCGACTTTCGCGCGCCGCCTTCAACATCGGCGAGCGCAGCAGGCTGCCGACATGATCGGCACGAAACGGCGGCTTCGACCGTTGCCTCATCGCTTCATTGCCTCATTCACCTCCCCTGCAAGCCGGGAGAGGGAGTTCAGCCCCAAACTTCATCGGCGAGCTCGACGACCATGCGCAGCTTCGCCCATTGCTGATCTTCAGACAGCACGTTGCCTTCCTCGGTCGAAGCGAAGCCGCATTGCGGCGACAGACAAAGCTGATCGAGCGCCACGTATTTGGTCGCCTCGTCGATGCGCCGCTTAATGTCGTCCTTGCTTTCCAGCGCGCCGAACTTCGAGGTGATCAGCCCGAGCACAAGCTGCTTCTTTCCCTTTGGAAAGAACCGCAACGGTTCGAAACCGCCTGCCCTATCGGTATCGTATTCGAGGAAATAACCGTCGACATTGACTTCGTTGAACAGTCGCTCGGCGAACGGCTCATAGCCGCCCGAAGCGATAAAGGTCGAGCGGAAATTGCCGCGGCAGGAATGCAAAGTGATCGCCATGTCGGCGGGCTTGCCTTCGAGTGCACGGTTGATCATGCGTGCATAAATGGCCGGGAGCTTGTCCGGTTCATCGCCGCGTTCGCGCGAATGCTCGCGCTCGCGCTCGTCGCACATCATCGCCCAGGTGGTGTCGTCGAACTGCAGATACCGGCAACCGGCATCATAAAAGGCTCGCACTGCCTCGCGCGATGCATCGGCCGCGTCATCGAAAAAGGGTTCAAGATCGGGGTAGGCGGTTTTGCTGATCGATGACCGGCCGGGCCGGAAATGCAGCATGTTGGGCGCCGGAATAGTCATTTTCGGCATCACTCGCGTGTGCGCTTTGACAAAGCGAAAATCCTCGACATGCGGATGCTTTGAAAAGCCGACACGCCCGACCGTGCGTACGCTCTCGGCCTTGGTTTTCACGCCATGAAACGTGATTCCCGCAGCGACCTGATAAAGCTCGACCCCTTCGAGTCCCTTGAGAAAATCGAACTGATACCACGAACGGCGCAACTCGCCGTCGGTCGCGAGTTTCAGTCCGGCGTCTTCCTGCTTCCTGATTGCGTTTTCGATCTCGCGATCTTCGACGGCGCGTAACGTCTCGGCTGTGATTTCGCCCCGCTCGCGCTTGGCGCGCGCCTCCTTCAGCGCTGGCGGCCGCAACAGGCTGCCGACGTGATCGGCGCGAAATGGCGGCGCGTTTCGTTGCATGATGCCTCCCGGGGGCGCGCCTTTTGTTCTTGTGTGTAAGCGATGGCGAAGCCGCAAGCGCGATTTAGCAAGCTGCGCACGCGGGTGTAAATCCCATTGCGTTCGTGCCGACCCGCATGACACTTATGCGTGGAACCGAAAAAGCCGCCGGAAGGAAAGCCATGCCGCCCGAGCTCACGCTCCATGAAGATGTGCTTGCCGACGACGCCGGCGTGTCATTGCCGGCACGGCCGCGGATGATATTGGTGATGCACGGCTCGATCGCCATCGCCGATCGTGTGTTGCGCGACGACGAAGCGTGGGGCGGTGAAGCGGCCGTATCGTTCAAGGCCGGCCGCGAGGGCGCGGCGATCTGGCGTTGGGAGCTTGTCGACGGCAACGCCGACGGCATGGCGGCCGAAGCCGGCGTCAGCTCGCGGCAAAAATTATCGGTACGGCTCGATACGTTACCGAAGGGCGCACTTGTGTTGCGCGGCGACAGCGTCGCTTTCCCGCCGGGCGGCTGCGCCTATCTGCACCGGCATCAGGGACCGGGCATCCGTTGCCTGGTCGAGGGCGGCTTTCGTATCGATTCTGCCGGCCACTCGGCGTCCTACGCGCCCGGCGGCGCCTGGTACGAAAACGGACCGGAGCCGGTGTTCGCGCAGGCCGCCGACCGGCCGACGCGCTTCGTCCGCGTCATGCTGCTGCCGCGCTCTTATCTGGGAAGAAGCTCGCTCGAGTATCTGCGCGAGGAAGACAAGGCCAAGCCGAAGTCGCAGACCTACAAGATCTACGTCGACATACCGATCGCGTTTGTCGGTTCGTGAGGACGTGGTGCCGCGGAAGGGATTCGAACCCCTGACCCCCGCATTACGAATGCGGTGCTCTACCAGCTGAGCTACCGCGGCGCCAACGGCAAGCCTAGTAATACCGGCAACCTCTTAACGCAAGCCGCCGGACCTTCACCCTGAGGCGCTCGGCCGAAGGCCCGGCCTCGAAGGGCGACGACCACTGCGCCTGTCATCCTCCGCGGCTCGCGGAGTTTGTCATCGGGAGGGCTACTTCGGGCCGGACCCGTTGGCTTGCAGCTCAGGATGACGGGTTCGATGCCTCGGCGCGCAGCTTGAAACGCTGGATTTTGCCGGTGGCGGTCTTCGGCAACTCGGTGCGGAATTCGAGCCAGCGGGGATATTTGAACGGCGCAAGCTTGGCACGGCAATGATCCTGCAGCGCCCGCGCCAGATCGGCGCTCGCCTTCTCGGGCGATTTGAGCACCACGAAGGCCTTCGGCTTGATCAGCTTATCGTCATCCGGCCAGCCGACGATCGCCGCCTCCAGCACGTCGGGGTGGGTCTGCAACACGCCCTCGACCTCAAACGGCGAGACATACATGCCGGAAACCTTGAGCATGTCGTCGTGCCGGCCGCAGTAAACGAAATAGCCCTGCTCGTCTTCCAGGTATTTGTCGCCGGAGCGCGTCCAGTCGCCGAGAAAAGTGGCGCGCGATTGCGCGCGGTTGTTCCAATACATGATCGCGCTGGTCGGGCCGCGCACTTGCAGTTCGCCCATTTCACCGCGCGTTTCGACCACGGCGCCGTCTTCGCCGATCAACCGCACGTCATAGCCGGGCACCGGCTTGCCGGTAGTGCCGTATTTCACTTCGCCGGCGCGGTTGGAGATGAAGATGTGCAGCATCTCCGTGGAGCCGAGGCCGTCGAGGATTTCGACGCCGTAGCGCTCGTTCCAGCGCCGGCCGACGTCGGCGGGCAAAGCCTCGCCGGCCGACACGCATCGCCGCAAGCGGAGTTCGGAACGCTGCGGCGCCGCCGAACTGGCGAGAAATCCGGCGTAGAAGGTAGGCACGCCGTAGAAAATCGTGACGCCGTGATTCTTGAGAACCTCGGCCACCGACTCCGGAGTCGGCCGGTCCGCCAACAACACCGTCGTTGCTCCCGCCGACATCGGAAAGGTGAGCGCATTGCCGAGCCCATAGGCGAAAAACAGTTTCGCCACCGAGTAGCAGATGTCCTTTTCGCCGATGCCGAGAAACGGCTTGCCGTAAAGCTCATCGGTAAACGCAAGATCGGCGTGGGTATGGACCGCGGCTTTCGGCTTCCCGGTCGAGCCGGACGTATAGAGCCAGAAACAAATCTCGTCGCGCACCGTCGGCGCGGTCAACGCCTCGGGCGCCGCCGTTGCCAGCAAATCCTCGAAGCGCGGATGGCCGTGTCCGTTGTCGCCGGAGACGATGACGTGGTCGAGGGTTGCGGTGTCGCCGATGGAGCGGGCGAATTTAACAAACAATTCTTCCGACACGACCAGCAGCCGGGCGCGCGAATCCGCGAGCATGAAGCGATAGTCGTCCTCGGTGAGCAGCGTGTTGACCGGCACCGGAACGATTCCGGCCTTGATCGCGCCGAGGAAAGCGGTCGGCCAGTCGATGTTGTCGAGGAGACAGATAAGGATACGCTCTTCGCGGCGAATGCCGAGCGAGCGAAGTACCGCACTGAAACAATCGACGCGCGCGGCGAGTTCGCCGTAGGTCCAGGCCTGCCGCCGGTCGATGAACGCGGCCTTGCCGGCGCGGCCGGCGTCGAGATTGCGTTTCAGAATATCGGCCGCGAAATTATAGTCGCGCGGGATCTCCTCGGCGGCGCGCGGCGGCGGGTTAGGTTGAACGATATTCATCGCGGCGTTGGCTCCCGAAGGCGCGTTTTTTGCCCACGGCTTGCTTACTTCGCACCATTATGCCGATGGTGCGATCTGCCGCAATCCGATAGTGGTGCGGCACTATCGCAATCGTCATGCCGGAGCTCGCCCGATGATTTTCAGCAGAGACCGCATTCTCACCACCCACGTCGGCAGCCTGCCGCGCAACGAGGCGCTAAGTGAGCTCTTGGTCCGTCGCGAAGCCGGCGAACGTTTCGATCCGGCGCTACTCGATGCCGAGATGGAAAAGGCCGTCCGGCACGTGGTCGTCAAGCAAAAGCAAGCCGGCATCGACAGCGGCAACGACGGCGAGCAGCAGCGCGTCGGTTTCCAGACCTATGTGCCGCAGCGGATGTCGGGCTTCGGCGGCGAATCCAAACGCCGGCGCGGCCGCGAGTTTGAGGAATTCCCGGAACTGGTGCAAAACCTCATGCGCCGCTTTCCGAACGTCAGCCGGCAGCAGAACGCGCCACAGGCGCAAGGCGAACTGAACTATCACGACACCTCGGCGATCGAGACCGAGATTGCACGCTTCCGGCGCGTCGCCGGCGAGGGCGAGCCGTTTGCGGAAAACTTCATGACCGCGCCGTCACCCGGCATCATCGCCTCAACCATGCTCAATGCCTTTTACGACAGCAACGAGGCTTACCTTGCGGCTATCGCCCGCGAAATGAGCAAAGAATACATGGCGATTTATCGGGCCGGCCTCGTGTTGCAGATCGATGCGCCCGATCTTGCCATGGACCGCACCATGTTCTATCGCGATGGAACCGACGCCGACTTCGTCAAGGCGGTCGAATTGCACGTCGCCATGATCAACAAGGCAACCATCGGAATTCCGCGCGACCGGGTGCGGCTGCACGTCTGCTACGGCAACTGGGAGGGCCCGCACATCCATGACATCGCGCTGGAGAAAATCCTGCCGCCGCTCTACCACGCCAATGTCGGCGCGCTGTCGATCGAATTTTCCAATCCGCGCCACGCCCACGAATACGCCGCGCTCAAGCGCGTGCCGCTTCCCAAGGACATGATCCTTATTCCCGGCGTGGTCGAGTCGACCTCCAATTTCGTCGAACACCCGGAGGTGGTGGCGCGGCGAATCGAGGAAGCGGTCGCCGCGATCGGCGACCGCGAGCGCGTGATTGCTTCGACCGATTGCGGTTTCGGCACGTTCACGCGGCGCGAATGGGTGATCGAACCGGCGGTTTGGCTCAAGCTCAAATCGATCCGCGAAGGCGCGGATATCGCCTCGGCGCGGCTGTGGGGGCGTAAGAGCGCCGCGTGATTGCATGGCGGTGGCGTTCTACCGCGCACCGGTTCCACCGTTGCGACGAAGCAGGTAAACAAGCGCGGTCATAGCGCGTAAAACAATTCGACTTCGCCCTGCAAAAACAGTGCGACACGTTTTCGTGGCCCGCCGCGCCGGGCGCCGCAAGACCAGAACGATAACGCCAGGGAGCACGCCATGGGCGACATCACCCGCGATCCGAAAACCGTTCGCGCCGACGACATTAACCCGCGTTACAACTGCGGCCGCCATCTGCCGGACCTTCAATGTCGGCCGCGCCACGCCGTCACAGCGCGACGCTTACAAGACGTGCCGTGAACGGCTCGACAAGGCGATCGACCTGATCAAGCCGGGCGTGACGACCGACAAGGGTCTGCAGCGTATGGCCGAAGGCACAGGATTTCGGCTTCCCGGACGAACTATCCGCGTTCGGGCTGCAATTCGGCCATGGCCTCGGCCTGAACCTGCACGAGCGGCCGATCATCAGCCGCGTCGTCTCCATGGACCATCCGGCCCTGATCAAGGAAGGCATGGTGTTTGCGCTCGAGACCTACTGCCCGGCGAGCGACGGCTATTCGGCGGCGCGTATCGAGGAGGAGGTTGTGGTCACCGACAAGGGCCACACGGTCATCTCGCTGTTCCCGGCTGAAGAACTGCCGATCGCCGCGCGTTATTGAGGCGCCGACGCGCCTGACGCTCGCCTTGACTTACAGGTCATCCTCGCCTGCCGATCGACTTAGGCGTGCCAAGCGCCTTGGCGATCGCGCCGCGGAAGATTCGCACCACCGCCGCGCTTGCTGCGGCGGCCAACGCCGGCGGGGTCGGGATTTGTCGTTTTGTGGGTTACTTCAATAATTGGAAATTATATCGTCTTTTCATTATGTTAAAGCATCGAAAGATATTCCGGATTACGGCATTTGTGCGGCGCACAAAAAGAGTGGATTTTTCACCGATGAGAGGCTAGGCAAGCCCCTTCACGCCAAAAACGAGGGGACTTGTTTCGCATGAAAATGATAGCTGCCGCATGCCTGTTGCTCGGTGTTTTGACCACCAGCGCAAGCGCGATCGACCTCGCCGAGCTGACGCCCTGCAAGCCCGCCGCGGCGCGATTTTGCGATCATTCCGGCGGCATGACCTGGGACAATCTCATGCGCTGCGGCGCGACGCTGGCCGCGCAAAGCTGGCGGATTGGCAGTTCATGCCGGGAAGTGCTCCATAGATACGGACAACTCTAAGCCCGGAAATGCGTCCGGTCAGTTTGCCCCGGCCTCGCGCCGGGGCTTTTATTTTGCGGTGCGCTGTCGGGTCGCGGAGGGGATGAACACGGCCCCGGGAACCTGCTAGCCTGCACGATCTCCCAGCTCCCGCGAGCGAGCAATTTCAAACGACGGCAGAGGGTCCCATGTACTCCAATCTTCAACTGTTTATCGACGGTCAGTGGCTCAACGGCGACGGCCGTGCCGGCGAAGACGTGATCAATCCGGCCACCGAGAAGCCGCTCGCGCATCTGCCGCATGCCAGCATCGCCGACCTCGATCACGCGCTCGAAGCCGCCAAAAAGGGCTTTGCCGCATGGCGGACAACCTCGGCTTACGACCGCGCCAAGATCATGCGCAAAGCCGCCGATCTGATGCGCGAACGCTATGACGCGATCAGCAAGATACTCACTCTGGAAGAAGGCAAGGCCTACCCGGAAGCGCGCGCGGAGGTGATGACCTCGGCCGACATCATCGAATGGTACGCGGAGGAAGGCCGCCGCGCTTACGGCCGCGTCGTCCCCGGCCGCGGCAAGGTCCGGCAGATCGTTGTGCAGGAACCGGTCGGCATCGTCGCTGCGTTTACGCCATGGAATTTCCCGGCGCTGACGCCCGCGCGCAAGATCGGCGGCGCACTCGCAGCCGGCTGCTCGCTGATCCTCAAGGCATCCGAGGAGACCCCCGGCGCGTGCGTCGAGATGGTGCGCTGCTTCGCCGACGCAGGCCTGCCGGCCGGCGTGCTCAATCTCGTCTTCGGTGTTCCGGCGACGATTTCCGAGCACCTCATCGCCAAGGACGACGTGCGAAAGATTTCATTCACCGGCTCTATTCCGGTTGGCAAGCATCTGGCGACGCTGGCCGCCAAGACAATGAAGCGCGCCACGATGGAGCTCGGCGGCCACTCGCCGGTCGTGGTGTTTGCCGACGCCGATCCTGAAAAATCGGCGGACACAATCGCGGCGTTCAAATACCGCAACTCCGGCCAAGTATGCATCTCGCCGACGCGATTCTACGTTCAGGAAGCCGTTTACGATCGCTTCCTCGCGCGTTTCACCGAATATGCCAAAGCGCTCAAAGTCGGCGACGGCCTGGAAAAGGGCGTGGCGATGGGACCGCTCGCCAGCGCGCGACGCATCGACGTTATGGAGTCGTTCGTGCAAGACGCCAAAAGCCGCGGTGGCAAAGTGGTCGCCGGCGGCCAGCGCCGCGGTAACCAGGGCTTTTTCTACGACCCGACCGTGATCACCGAGGTGCCGGATGACTGCAAGGTCATGACCCAGGAACCGTTCGGTCCGCTTGCCCCGGTCGTCACCTTCAAGACCATGGACGAGGTCGTGGAACGTGCCAACTCGCTGCCCTATGGGCTTGCCGCCTATGCTTTCACCGGCTCGGCGCGAACCGCGAACATGATCGGCGAAGCCCTGCAATCCGGTATGGTCGGGGTGAACTCGATCAATGTCTCCACGCCGGAAACGCCGTTCGGCGGCGTCAAAGAATCCGGCTACGGCAGCGAAGGCGGGCTCGAAGGTCTGCAGGCGTATCTGAATACGAAGTTTATCTCGCAGGCCTGAGCGTCGCGCTCAGCCCTGATCCAGCAGCCCGAAATAAGGGCCCAACTGACGGCGCACGCGCACCATGGCGGCGCGCGCCACAAACGCGTCGTAGGCGATTCGCGCGAGCGGCGGCAATTGCGACGGTCGCGCCATCAAATCGCGCAACACCGCTTTGACGTTGGCGCGCCCGTCCGGCCGCATGCCGATCAGAGCGGCAGGGGGAACCTTGCGGTGTGCCGGATCGACGACGACGCGCACGGCGGCGACGGCAAGCTTATGTTCGGCGGCAACGCGGGCCACGACGTGCGATTCCATGTCGACCACCGCGGCGCCGGTTGTCTTGTAAAGCTCTCGCTTCTTCGCCGGCTCAGCGACGGCGTGATCGACTCCCAGGATCGGTGCATGGATGGCGCCGTCGATCAAACCGAGCAGCTTTCGCGACCACACCGCGTCGGTCGCCCGCACGGTTTGCGAATCGCGGATCGAGGAGGCGACGACCCAATCGCCGGCACGGAGATTTCCTGCGAGCCCGCCGGCTACTCCGAAACTGATCATGCCGCGATAGCCGTGCCGAACTGCACTGTCGGCCACCGTTTCCAACTCGCTGCCGGCGGTGCGGCAAACAACCAGAACACCCGGGGAGGCGGCGATCCGAGCCTCAAAGTCAAGACCGACAAATGCGATGACTAGGCGGCGGGAACTTTCAACGGCTGCGTCGCCGACCAAAACCGAGTCGTCGGCGCCATTCACCAGCCCATCGACGAAAGTCCCGCCGGCAAAATCCAGCTGGGAAGCCATTAGAAGCCCTTCATCCTCGCGTCTGTTGATCGAACTTCACGCCCCCGGCAGCGGCGTCCTCGCAGACGGCCTCGGCTTCTGTCCGGCAATCACCGAGTCCGCCCAAGATTATCACAGTCCGTCAATGATGCCATTGCTATTCCGGCCGGCGGCAGGTGAATCCAATTGAATTCAAATCGCTGCCTTCGTTTTTACGGCGAGCATGGCTTTTTTGCCACGAAAATGCTTGTTTCTCGACGCGCGCGCGGACGAATTGCATGGCCGATATGGCAAAAACATTGATTACCGGAGCGACCGGACTTGTCGGTTCCGCAGTCGCAAAACGGCTGCTTGCCGAGGGATTCCCGGTGCGGGCGCTGGTGCGTCCCGCCAGTCAGCGATTTCACCTCGACGGACTCGATCTTGAGTTTGTACCCGGCGATATCCGCGACCCCGTCTCAGTCGGCCGCGCCATGCAGGGCATCCGCTATGTCTTTCACGTAGCCGCCGATTATCGGCTGTGGGCGCGCGACCCGAACGAGATTTTCGCCGCCAATGTCGGCGGCACGCGCGTTGTGATGGAGGCGGCGAAAGCGGCCGGCGTCGAGCGCATCGTCTATACCTCAAGCGTCGCCACGTTGGGCTTGCGCGACGACGGCGGTTCGGCCGACGAGACGGTTCCGCTTGCCGCCGAAGACGGCATCGGCGCCTACAAGCGCAGCAAGATTGCCGCCGAACGGCTCGTCGAAGCGATGGTCGACAAGGAATCGTTGCCGGCGGTCATCGTTAATCCATCGACGCCAATCGGACCGCGCGACGTGAAGCCGACGCCGACCGGACGTATCGTGCTGGAATCGGCGCGCGGGCGTGTGCCGGCTTTCCTCGACACCGGTCTCAATCTCGTTCATGTCGACGACGTTGCCGAAGGACATTTAGCGGCGCTCAGACGCGGGGCCGTCGGCGAGCGTTACATCCTCGGCGGCGAAAACGTGTTGCTCGCCGACATGCTGGCCGATATCGCGCGCATGGTGGGCCGGCGGCCGCCGACGTGGCTCATTCCGCGTCCGCTTGCCGTTTCAGTCGCCGTCGTCGCCGAAACCACAGCGCGGCTGACCGGACGTGCACCGTTCACCACGCTCGACGGCGTACGCATGGCCGACCACCGCATGTTTTTTACCGCTGCCAAGGCCGAACGCGAACTGGGCTTTCGCGCGCGGCCCTATCGTGAAGCCCTCAAGGATGCGATCGACTGGTTCCGCGAAGCCGGGTATCTCAACGGCAAACGCAAGCGTTAGGTCGCCACGGCGTCGCCATAGCCGCCAAGCGCATAGCCCGACCGGCGGGCGGCGGCGATGCAAGCCGGATCGCACAAGGCCGCGAATTCCTCGGCATAGCGATAGCCGGGCGCCGCGCCGGCGAAAGCATCAATCATCGCAGGATGCAGATAGATCTCGATCAGCCCGGGCGGCAAATGCTCGAGCAACGCCGCAACGCGCGTTCTTGTCATTGCACCCGACCAGGCTAATCCGAATACTGCATCGGCCGTCGTTAGCCCGGCCGCACGGACCCGACGCCGCAGCCACGCGGCGAACGGCGCTACCACCCGGCCGACAACGCGCCGGGTACCGGGATCGATTCCGGCGACCACCCGCCACGGCTCGACTGGCACGCGCAATGCCCGCATGCCGTAACGCTTGCCGATGCGCATGATCGCGCCCGCAATGTTGGGGTGCAACTGCAGATGCCGGTGGCCATCGACGTGGTCGAGCGGCAAGCCGGTCGCGCGATAAGCCTCAAACTGCGCGGTGATTTCCGCCTCGAGTTGCCGCCGCAACGAAGCATCGAACGCAATTTGCATCCCGTAGCGCGCGAGATCGCTGCGAAAACGCCCATCGGCATCAACCAGATCCGCAATCTGCCCGCGCTCGGCCAGCGGATCTCCATCGACCAGGACGACATGCAACCCGACGCGCAGATCCGGCAACGCGCGCGCCCGCGCGATCGCGTCGGCTGCCGCCGGCGCACCGACCATCAGGCTTGCGGCGGTCAAAATGCCGCTCCGATGCGCCGCCTCGATAGCGGCGTTGACCGGTTCGCTGAGCCCGAAATCGTCCGCGGTGATGATGAGCCGATTCAGTGCGCGAGTTCCCGCCGTTCGCGCAGGAAGGAAAAGAATTCGACGCCTTCCCGCAGCCGGCGCGCGGCCATTTGCGGACTGCGCGCCATCTCGCCAACGATAGCCGCGATCTTGGGCACACGGAAGTAGAACCGCCGGTAGAATTCCTCGACCGACTCGAAAATCTCAGTGTGGCGCAGGTGCGGGTAATGCAGCGGCGCCATCTGCACGCCATGGGCATCGATCAGATCGGCGTGCGCGGCATCAAGCCAGCCGTTGTCGACTGCATCACGGTACAGTTCGGTTCCCGGATAAGGCGCCGCCAGCGATACCTGGATCGTGTGCGGATCGATTTCGCGGGCGAAACGGATCGTCTCTTCGATGGTT
>JAGXAC010000106.1 GCA_019075925.1 Hyphomicrobiales bacterium
TGAAAACGTCAGGCGCTCGGCGCCACGTCCAACTATGCCGCGCCAGATCGTGCCGGAGGCCGGCGCGGCGATGACGCCGAGAATCGGGTTCCCGCCGCTCATGATGGCGATGTTGACGGTGTAATCGTCGTGTCCGGCGATGAAATCGCGCGTCCCATCGAGGGGGTCGATCAGAAAATAGTGGGCTCCCTCGATGATGGTCGGTCCGCCCGCTTCGTGCTCCTCCGAGATGATCGGCAGGCCGGGGGCAAGCCGCGTCAGGCCCGCCCGGATCACGGTATCCGCCGCTTCGTCGGCAGCGGTGACCGGCGAGCCGTCCGCCTTGATACGCGTTCGGTCCCGGCTCCGTTCGCCGCGGATTGCAGCGGCAGCGGATATGCTGAGGGCAGTCAGCGGCTCGATCAGCGCGACAATGGCCAAGTCGGAAGCAGACACTTCAGGTCCCGGTTTTGATCGACCCGCGGCGCGCGCAAGAGCGAGTGCAGGGGCGGGTCCGAGGGCAAGGCCTGTAGCACAGCTCCTTAACGGCGGCACGATTGCCGAATCGCGCGTGCTGTGACAGGCACAGACCATCGCATTTGCGCGCGGAGTCCACCATGTCCGCCCCCGTTTCCGGTCCCATTGCCATTGGCGCTCTCGACCTTGCGGCACTCTTGTGCTCGCGGGTCTGCCACGACCTGATCAGCCCGGTCGGCGCCATCGTCAACGGCATCGAGGTGATGGAGGAGGACAAAAATGAGGAGACCAAGGTCTTCGCGCTCGATCTGATCAAGAAGAGCGCCCATCAGGCGTCCGCCAAGCTGCAATTTTGCCGGCTGGCTTTTGGTGCGGCCGGCTCGGCGGGCGCTCAGATCGATCTGGGAGACGCCGAAAAGGCGGCGCGCGGGTTGTTTGAAGACGGCAAGACCACCCTCGTTTGGAACCTGCCGCGGCAATTGCTCATCAAAAACCGGACCAAGCTCCTTCTCAACATGCTGCTGATCGCCGCCGGAGCCATCGCGCGTGGGGGCACGCTGAAGGTCGATCCGGTTCCCGGCGGGGAAGCCATTGCCGGGTTTATTGTAACCGCAACCGGTAACAACGCCAGGTTGAACCCGGCCACCGCCGAGCTTCTGACTGGCAATCCATCGCACGCCGTCGACGCCCATGCGATTCAGCCGGTCTATGCCGGTATTTTGGCGCAGGACTGCGGTCTTACCCTGTCGGCGGCCGGTGAAACCGGGGAAGTTGTCCTAACCGCCCGTTGACGCAGGTTTTTGGCTGGAAGGCGGCATTTTCGAAGTCGCAGCCCGTTCCCGCAACCGAAATTAAACGCTTTGACAACACACTACCGCTGGATGGCCGGGTCTCCTCGCCTGGCGGTATTGGCACGCGCCTTGCGTGCAGGGCGGCGGCAGGCGACTGACCGGTTGCAGTTTCGGTGGGCGTGAGTGCGGGAAATGGATGACCTGCTGCAAGAATTCCTCACCGAGACGCGCGAAAGTCTCGAACGGGTCGATGCCGAACTTGTGCGGTTCGAGCAGGATCCCCACAACCGCGAAATCCTCGGCGACGTCTTTCGACTGGTCCACACCATCAAAGGGACCTGCGGTTTCCTCGGCTTGCCGCGACTGGAAACGCTTGCGCATGCCGCCGAAAATCTGATGGGTAAATTCCGTGACGGCATGCCGGTCACCACCGATGCCGTCACCCTCGTTCTCGCCAGCATCGATCGTATCAAGCTCATCCTCAACGGGATCGAGGCAAACGAACAAGAGCCCGCCGGCGAAGACGGCGATTTGATCGAGCGGTTGAACCGGCGCTCGCAAGACATTGCGAAAGTCCCGCCCGGCGCCAAGCCCGCAGCGCGCGCGCTACAACCGGCGTCTCCCGCACCGGAGCAGGAAAAGCCGCAGATTCCGCCCCGCGAGAAACCCGCGAATGAGCGCACCGACGACGAGCGGAGCGACCGCTTGGCCGCCCATTCGATCCGCGTCCACGTCGAGACGCTCGATCATCTGATGACGACGGTCTCGGAGCTGGTGCTAACCCGCAATCAATTGCTCGAAATTGTCCGGCGTCACGAAGATTCCGACTTCAAGGTGCCGTTGCAGCGACTCTCCAACGTCACCGCCGAGTTGCAGGAAGGGGTGATGAAGACCCGCATGCAGCCGATCGGTAACGCCTGGCAAAAGCTGCCGCGCTTCATGCGCGACCTGTCGGCCGAACTCAACAAGCAGATCGAGCTCGAAATGTACGGCGCCGAAACCGAACTCGACCGCCAAGTGCTCGAACTGGTGAAGGATCCGCTGACGCATCTGGTGCGCAATTGCGCCGATCACGGGATCGAGACGCCGGCCGAGCGGCTCGCCGCCGGCAAGCCGCACAAGGGGACCATCCGGCTTTCGGCCTGTCATCAGGGCGGACACATCATCATCGAAATCACCGACGACGGGCGCGGGCTCGATCTGGCGCGTATCCGCGCCAAGGCCGTCGAAAACGGTTTCCTCAGCGAATCCGAGATCGCGCAGAAGTCCGATGCCGAAATCAGCAACCTGATTTTCCTGCCCGGCTTCTCAACCGCGAGCCGGATCACCAGCATTTCCGGCCGCGGCGTCGGCATGGACGTGGTCCGTGCCAACATGGAGCAGATCGGCGGCACCGTCGATCTCAAATCGGTTCGCGGTCGCGGTACGACGTTCATCATCAAAATTCCGCTCACTCTCGCCATCGTTTCCGCCTTGATTGTGGAGGCGGGCGGCGAACGCTTTGCCTTTCCGCAACTCTCGGTGCTCGAGCTTGTGCGCGCTTCGACCACCGGAGAACATCGCATCGAGCGGATCAAGGATACGCCGGTGCTGCGGCTACGAAACAAGCTGCTGCCCCTGGTGCACCTCAAAGAGGTACTCCAACTCGGTACCGGCGGCGGTGACGGCGGATTTGTCGTCGTGACACAAGTCGGCAGCCAGGTATTCGGCGTTGTTGTCGACGGCGTTTTCCATACCGAAGAAATCGTCATCAAGCCGATGTCGTCGCGGCTGCGCAATATCGCGGTTTTCTCCGGCACCACCATCCTCGGCGACGGCACGGTGATCATGATCATCGATCCGAACGGGGTGGCGCAGACGTTGGGCCGCGTTACGCCGGTCGGACAAGCCGAGCGAACCGCGGCGGGCGACGGTGACGATGCCGCGCACCAGGATTTGACGCCGCTGCTGGTCTTCCGTGCCGGTTCGCAACAGCCCAAAGCCGTGCTGTTGTCGCTCGTCTCGCGGCTCGAGGAAATCGATTGCCGCCGGATCGAGACTTCGGACGGCCATCATCTGGTACAATATCGCGATCAGTTGATGCCGCTGTTGCGCATCGAAGCGCACACCGAGATCAGAAAAGACGGTGCGCAGCCGATCCTGGTTTTCTCCGATGGCGGCCGCTCGATGGGTCTCGCGGTCGACGAGATCGTGGACATCGTCGAGCAACGACTCGACATCGAAGTGACGAGCGAGCGTCCGGGGGTGCTCGGCTACGCCGTTATCAAGGGAACCGCCACCGAGATCGTCGATGTCGCACATTTTCTGCCGCAGGCCTACGCCGACTGGTTCCGCCGGCGCGATGCGCGCTCGGCGCGGGCCATGCGGAAGATTCTGCTGGTCGACGACTCGACATTTTTCCGCGACATGCTCGCGCCGGTGATCAAGGCCGCCGGTTATCAGGTGATCGCGGTCGCGTCCGCCGCTCAGGCGTTGGCGGTGATCGAGGCCGGTGCGCGGATCGATGTCGTCGTCACCGACATCGACATGCCGGAAATGGACGGTTTCGAGCTTGCTGCGGCATTACGCGAAAATTCCGGCACTGCCGCAATTCCGGTTGTCGCGCTATCGGCGATGGTGTCCGCTGAGGCGATCGAGCGCGGCCGCAGCGTCGGCTTCAACGATTTCGTCGCCAAATTCGATCGCTCTGGGCTGATCGCCGCGCTCAAAGAGCAGACCGACGATCTGCATCAGGCGGCGTGAAGGCAAACGGATCAGAGACCTCAATGCACGACGACGCCGATTTCACCGAATTCGTCACCTTCACCATCAATGGCCAGATGTTCGGCCTGCCCATCGCATGGGTGCAGGATGTCTTCAAGCCCACGCGCATCACCAAGGTGCCGCTTGCGGCGGGAGAGATCGCGGGCGTGCTCAATTTGCGCGGCCGCATCGTGACCGCGATCGACATGCGTTACCGGCTGGAGGTGAAGCGCCGCGACGAGCGCGATGCGTCGATGGCGATCGGTATCGAAGCCAAGGGCGAATCGTTCGGCTTGTTGGTGGATACGGTCGGCGAAGTGCTCAAGCTCCCGCAAGCGCAGCGCGAGCCCAATCCGATCAATCTCGACCGGAAGCTGGCGGCACTGACCGCGGGCATTTATCGGCTCGATGGTCAACTTCTCGTCGTGCTTGATATCGATCGGGTGCTCGACCTGCGCGCCAAAACGACGGCGGCGGCATAAGGAAAGTGGCTACGGATGGGATTAAAGGCGGCAGCGAAGCGGATCGCCCGCGAAGCGTGGAGTAAGGACAGATGAAAACGTGCCTGATCGTCGACGACTCAAGTGTTATCCGCAAGGTCGCGCGGAGAATTCTGGAAGGACTCGAGTTTCAAATCGTCGAAGCGGAAAACGGCGAGGAAGCCATCGAATCCTGCCGAAAGCAGATTCCCGACGCGATCCTGCTCGACTGGAACATGCCGAAGATGGACGGTTACGATTTTCTCCGCGCGCTGCGCCGGTTGCCCGGTGGCGACAAGCCGAAAGTGGTGTTCTGCACCACCGAAAACGACGTCGCGCATATCGCCCGCGCGCTACACGCCGGCGCCAACGAATACATCATGAAACCGTTCGACAAGGACATTGTCGAGGCAAAGTTCCAGGAAGTCGGATTGATCTGACGCTCGAGTCCGCGGTTGAGCGTTTTGTCCGATAAATCCGAGTGCCTGAGCATCGCCCCGAAGGTGTGAGTAAATGAGTAACGTCCTTGCCGCCGCGAAACCGTCGATCGCCGTTGATCGCCGAATCCGCGTCATGATCGTGGACGATGCGATTGTTGCGCGGCGTTTGCTGGCGCGATGGATCGCTGCCGAGCCGGACATGATGGTCGCCGCTTGCCTGTGTACCGGGCGTCAGGCGGTCGATAAGGTCGAGGAGTGCGATCCCGACGTTGTTGTCCTCGATGTCGACATGCCGGAACTCGACGGCATCGCGGCGCTTCCGCTGCTGTTGCGAAAGCGGCGCGACCTGGTCGTGATCATGGCCTCCACGCTCACCCGCCGCAGCGCAGAGGTGAGTTTGCGCGCGCTGGCACTCGGCGCCGCCGATTATGTGCCCAAGCCGGAAGCTGCTCCCGATGCCGCGACGTCGGCGGCGTTCCAGCGCGAGTTGATCGATAAAATCCGTCACCTCGGCCGCCGCGGTCGTCCGATCCATCCCGAAAAAACTGCGGCGGCAATATCGCGGCCCGTTGCGTTCATGGAACGAACGCCGCCCACGGTGGGCGAGTCTTTCAAGTTGCGGCCGTTCGCGCCATCCATACCGCGTGCATTGCTGATCGGCGCGTCGACCGGCGGACCGCAGGCACTGACCTCGCTCGTCGGCCAGATCGGCGCGACCATGGAGCGTGCACCGGTTCTGATCACCCAGCACATGCCGCCCACCTTCACCACGGTTCTTGCCGAGCACCTCACGCGGGTCTGTGGAAGAAGCGTGCGCGAGGCCGAGCATGAAGAGCCGGTCGTCGCCGGCAGCATTTACGTGGCGCCGGGAGGCCGGCATATGCGGGTCAGACGCGGTCGCGACGGTGCGCCGACGATCATGCTTGGCGACGATCCACCGATCAATTTCTGCAAGCCTTCGGTCGATCCTATGCTGTCCACAGCGGCGGATGTGTGGGGGGCGGCGGGTCTGGCGCTGATCCTGACCGGGATGGGTGCGGATGGGGCCCGTGGCGCCGCCGATATCGCCGCCGCCGGCGGCTCCGTTATTGCACAAGATGAAGCATCGAGCGTGGTGTGGGGCATGCCGCGCGCGGTAGCCCAAGCCGGTCTTTGTTCGGCGGTGCTTCCGCTCAGTCAAGTTGCCGCCAGGATCAATCGCCTGTTCGCAGGGGATCGCCCATGACCCCGCATGATTACGATTTTCTGCGCAAATGCATCAAGGAACGGTCCGGCCTGGTCCTGTCCGCCGACAAACAATACCTGGTCGAGAGCCGCCTGTTGCCGGTCGCGCGCCGAGCCGGGCTCGACGGCCTTGGCGAATTGGTGGCGGCGCTCAAACGCAGCGATGCGGAAGCCTTGATGACGACCGTGGTCGAGGCGATGACCACCAACGAGACGTTTTTCTTCCGCGACAAGACGCCGTTCGAGAATTTCCGCTTCACGATTTTGCCGGCGCTGATGGCGGCGCGTCCGTACTCCCGTCACATTCGCATTTGGTGCGCGGCCGCCTCGACCGGACAGGAGCCGTACTCGCTCGCCATGACGCTCAAGGAGATGGGGCGCGAGATCGAGGGCTGGCGAATCGACATTCTGGCAACCGACCTCTCCGCCGCAGTGCTGGAAAAGGCGCGCGAGGGCATTTACAGCCAATTCGAAGCGCAACGCGGCCTGCCGATTCAGTTCTTGATCAAATATTTCACCCAAGTCGGTGAAATGTGGCAGCTCGCACCCAGCGTCCGATCGATGGTCAAGTTCCATCAGATCAACCTGCTGACCGACTTCGTGCACTTAGGCATGTTTGATGTGGTCTTCTGCCGCAACGTGTTGATCTATCTTGATCTGGCGGCCAAAGCCGATCTGCTCGATCGGTTGGCGCGGGTCATCTATGATGACGGCTATCTGATCCTTGGCGCAGCCGAGACAGTGGTCGGCGTCACCGAACGGTTCAAGGTCCTGCCGGATAAACGCGGCCTCTACGCGCCGAATCTGCAGCGGGCCCCGCAACCGCTGCCGGGCGCGGGTCGGCGCGTGCCGCGGCTGGTCGCCGTCACCAAGGCATGTTGAAGAAGGCTTGGCGCAAACAAAAACCCCGGCCATCGACCGGGGTTTTGCATGCCTGAACGGTCAGCAAAGCTTATGCGGATATTTTCGCCTCGTCGTCGCTCGGCTCGCGCAGCACGTAACCGCGGCCCCAAACCGTCTCGATGTAGTTCTTGCCGCTGGAGGCATTGGCCAGCTTCTTGCGCAGCTTGCAGATGAAGACGTCGATGATTTTGAGCTCCGGCTCGTCCATGCCGCCGTAGAGATGGTTGAGAAACATCTCCTTGGTCAAGGTCGTACCCTTGCGCAGCGAGAGCAACTCCAGCATCTGGTATTCTTTGCCGGTGAGATGAACGCGCGCGGCGCTGACCTCGACCGTCTTGGTGTCGAGATTGACCACGAGATCGCCGGTCTGAATGACCGACTGAGCGTGTCCCTTCGATCGCCGCACGATGGCGTGGATGCGCGCGACCAATTCGTCCTTGTGGAACGGCTTGGTCATGTAATCGTCGGCGCCGAAGCCGAGACCTCTGACTTTGTCCTCGATTCCGGCAAGGCCGGTCAGGATCAGGATCGGCGTCTTGACCTTCGACACCCGCAGGCTTCGCAGCACTTCGAAGCCCGACATATCCGGAAGATTCAGATCCAGGAGGATGATGTCGTAGTCGTAAATCTTACCGAGATCGATCCCTTCCTCGCCGAGATCGGTCGTGTAGACGTTGAAGCTCTCGGATTTGAGCATCAACTCAATCGATTGCGCTGTGGCGCTATCGTCTTCGATCAGCAATACGCGCATGCCAGTCCCCTTCTTCGCCGCGCGACTTAAGGTCGGCACGCCCGAGAGGCGGCCCCCGAAAAACGCCTTGGGACAAACTGATTCGAGACTGTAAACGCGCTATGGTTAACAAAACCTGATTCACCCGCGCAAGCATTCCCTAGGCAAATTCCCGCGAATCGCCTTAAGATATTGCCTGAGAGTGGTTTTTTGGCCACGCGGCCGCTCATATATCAGGTTAAGTTTCGGCGTTAACCGACTCGTTAGACTCGCCCCTCCTTGCGGCCAGGCGAGCCCTCTATTCCCAAGGACGACGCAATGATTAACGTCCCGGGTAAATACAGCGTTAAGATTGGGGCTGCGGAGGTAACCAAAGCCTTCCAGCCGGCGGCGGTGGCGCCGTGAAAGCGCTGGCCGAACAAATCAACGAACTCGACGGTATCGATATCTACGGTCGCGTGGTCGGAGTCCGCGGGCTGATGGTGGAGGTCGCTGGTCCGCTCTACGCCATGTCGGTCGGCGCCCGCGTTGTCGTCGAAACGCCGGCCAAGAATATTCCCTGCGAAGTGGTCGGGTTTTCCGGCGGGAATGCGCTGTTGATGCCATTTGCGCCGCTCGAAGGCGTGCGGCGCGGATGCCGGGCCTTGGTAACGTCGGTTGCCGGCGCGGTGCGGCCTTCGCCCGGCTGGCTCGGCCGCGTGGTCAATGCGCTCGGCGAGCCGATTGATAACAAGGGTCCGCTGCTGCACGGACCTTCACCCTATCTGTTCCGCAATACGCCGCCGCTCGCGCATGCGCGCCGGCGGGTCGGCGCTCCTCTCGACCTCGGCGTGCGTGCGCTCAATACGTTCATCACCTGCTGCCGCGGTCAGCGCATGGGCATCTTCTCCGGTTCGGGCGTCGGCAAATCGGTGCTGCTGTCCATGCTCGCCCGCAACGTCGTGGCCGACGTCACGGTGATCGGACTGATCGGCGAACGCGGCCGCGAAGTGCAGGAATTCCTCCAGGACGATCTGGGCGATGTGGGGCTCGTCCGGTCGGTGGTTGTCGTCTCGACGTCCGACGAGCCGGCGCTGATGCGTCGCCAGGCCGCCCATCTTACATTGGCGATCGCCGAGTATTTTCGCGATGAGGGCAAGGATGTCCTTGTCCTAATGGATTCCGTCACCCGTTTTGCCATGGCGCAGCGCGAAATTGGGCTTTCGGCGGGCGAGCCGCCGACCGCCAAAGGCTACACGCCGACCGTTTTTACCGAGCTGCCGCGGCTGCTCGAACGCGCCGGGCCGGGGACCGAGCAGGGCACCATCACCGGCATCTTCACGGTCCTGGTGGATGGCGACGACTATAACGAGCCGATCGCCGATGCGGTGCGCGGTATCCTCGACGGCCACATCATCATGGAGCGCGCGATCGCCGAACGCGGCCGCTATCCGGCGATCAATGTGCTCAAATCGGTGTCGCGGACCATGCCGCGCGCGGCCGACCCCGAGTATCTGCCGATTCTTAACCGGGCGAGGCAGGTCATGGCGACCTATGCGGACATGGAGGAATTGATCCGACTGGGCGCCTACCGGGCCGGAACCAGCCCGGAAGTCGACGAGGCGATCGGCCTGCATAAGCCGCTGGAGGCTTTTCTGGCCCAAAGTAAGGAAGAAGCAACCAGCTTGGCAGAAGGTTACCGTCGCTTGGCCGAGATAATGGCTGCCTCGGAAACCGAACGCTAACGTTATCGGGGCACAATCGGGTCATGGGGGCGCCGTGCGGCTGGCTTTCGACCGGCGTCATGGTCCCGTGGCTTCGGGGAGTACCAGTAGATGAAGTCCCGTGAGACGCTCATTCGCCTGAAGAAGTTTCAGGTCGATGAGAAACGGCGCAAGGTCGCACAGATCGAGACCATGATCGCCGAATTCGAGCGCATGGCCGCCGACCTCGAACGCGAAATCCGGGTCGAACAGGACCGCGCCGGCATCCACGATCCGGGCCATTTTGCCTACCCGACCTATGCCAAGGCGGCGATCACCCGGCGCGAAAATCTCAAGCGTTCGGCCGACGAATTGCGGACCCAGCTTGAGGACGCAAAACTTGCGCTTGGCGAAGCCTTCGACGAGCTCAAGAAGGTGGAGTTGCTCGACGAACGCGACCAGATGCGGGAACGCGAAGCCGAGAATACGGCCGAGCAGAGCGAGCTCGACGCCATTGCGCTGATGCGGGTTCGCGGCGGCGCGCCGGCCTAAATTCATTCCGCCATTCCGGAGCCGCGCGAAGCGCGGAGTTCGCAATCCATAGTCCCGGTGCCGGGGGTTATGGATTCCGGGCTCGCTGCCGTTGGCGACGTCCCGGAATGACGAAAAAAGTCGCCGCTTTCGCCCCTCGACGAACGCCCGCCTTCGCGGCGATAATCGGCCGCCGCGTAGGGTGTCACGGGCCAGGGGCCGTCGATGTTGCTGATGCAAGCAGAGCTGGTTGGGCTGCTTGCGGCCGTCGCCCACGGCGACGAAGCCGCATTCGAGCAGCTCTATGCTGCGACCCGCGCGAAACTGTGCGGGGTGCTCCTGCGTATCTTGGGCAGGCCCGAATTGGCCGAAGAGGTCATGCAGGAGACCTACGTCAAGGTTTGGAAGATGGCCGGAAAGTTCGATCCCAGCGTCGCCAGCCCGATCACCTGGATGGTGGCGATCGCCCGCAACCGCGCCATCGACATCGTGCGCAAAAGGACCGAGCTTTCGATCGAGGAAGAGCCGGAAGCGATGGACGTGGCCACCGACTCGCCGGTGCCGCTCGCGCGCCGTGAAATGACCGAGGAGCTCAAGCGGCTGTTGTCCTGCCTCGGCAAGCTCGATCCGGAAAAGCAGCGCATCGTGTTGCTGGCTTACTACAGCGGCTGGAGTCGCGAACAGCTTTCGCGCAAGCTCGACATTCCGGTGAACACAATCAAGACTTGGTTACGGCGCAGCCTGATCGAGGTTCGCGAATGTATGGGAACGCCCTGATGCAGGAGCGTGGGTAATCATGTTGGACGAAGAACAAGATACACTGGCCGGCGAATACGTCCTTGGCACGCTTTCCGCCGAGGAACGCGAGCACGCCGAAGCGCTGCTGTCATTTGATCCGGGCTTCGAAGCCGCCGTTCGTCAATGGGAGCGGCGTCTCGGCGAACTCAACGTGATGGTGGAGGCGGTCGAGCCGCCGACGGCAGTGTGGGAGAAAATCAAAGGTGAGGTGACCTCGGCCGCGCCCGCCGGCGACTCAGCGCCGTTTGAGCCGGCAGGCGAACCGCAAACGTCTGTCCCGCCCGGCGAACCCGAATTGCATTTACCGCGCGACCTTGACGATCCGGCAATGGCGGCCGCGCTTGCCACTGATCTGGGTCCGTTTCCGGAAACGGCGGCCGATCGGGCGCCCGCGGCCACCGATATTGAGCAGGCCGCACCGGTTGCCGCGCCGGTCGCGGAGCCGGCGGCCATCCGGCCCAGCGCCGATGTCATCAATCTCGCCGCCCGCGTGCGGCGCTGGCAGCGCGTGAGCGTCGTATTCGGTGCAGTTGCCGCGTTGCTGGCGCTATACGTCGCCGCGTGGCAAGCAGCGCCGGAACTGATACCTGCGCGGCTGCGGCCGGCCGGCATGGCCATAAAGACGGCAGACACGCCGCGCGCACAGCAGCCTGATCGGTTAGTGGCGGTGTTGCAGCCAGGGCCGACTGCGCCGGCCTTCCTGCTCACCCTTGACGCGCTCACGCACACGTTGGTTGTGCGTCGGGTGTCGGCCACGGCGGAAGCGGGAAAGAGTTACGAGTTGTGGCTAATTGCAAGCCGCGGCGGTGCTCCGCAGTCGCTCGGCTTGGTCGGCGACAAGGAGTTCACACAGCGGACGGTCCCGGCAAGTCTCAACGCCGATACGCTGCGCAATGCGGTTTACGCCGTGTCCCTCGAACCGCCGGGTGGCTCAAAGAGCGGCGCGCCGAGCGGGCCGGTTCTTTTCACCGGCAAGGCGGTCGAATCGTGGCCGGCGGCACCGCCCAAGACCTGATGAGGCCGGCGTCCAAATCGGACGCAAAGACAATCGTGGATTTAACGGATGGCCGGCAGTCCACCGCTCAGGGCGGTCGGCTGTCCGGCTTTGACCAGCGGAGCGGTTCCCAGGTCGACGT
>JAGXAC010000107.1 GCA_019075925.1 Hyphomicrobiales bacterium
ATCAGCTTGACCGGGTGCAACGCGGCCTCGACCCGGACGATTGGAAGCCGATGAAAGCAATCGGCGTCAGCGTTCGCGAAATTCGTATTCGCGATCGTGCCGGTGCATTTCGCGTGATCTACCTGGCGACGCTGCCGGATCGCATTGTCGTCCTGCACGCGTTGCAGAAGAAGACGCAAGTCACGGCGAGGCGCGACATCGATCTGGCCGCACGACGCCTTCGCGAGTTATGGAAGGACTGAAGCGATGAAGCGACGAAAATACGCGAGCGTCTGGGAGGCGCTGGAAAGCGACGGGGAGCTGGCCGCGAATATGCGGGCGCGATCGGAGTTGATGATCGCGCTTCGTAGCAAAGTCGAGACTTGGAAGATCAGCCAGACCGAAGCCGCTCGGCGGCTGGGGCTGACGCAACCACGGCTGAATGACCTGATGCGTGGCCGCATCGGCAAGTTCAGCCTTGATGCACTGATCAATGTGGCCGCACGAGCGGGCCTCGCCGTTCACCTCAAGATCGGCAAAGCGGCCTGAGCCGGCGACCGGCGCGCGGGTCCCGCTGAACGCGGTGCTGGAGTATAACCGGAGGCTGGGGTGAGACAGCTGCCGCCTACCGCGTCTTCTCGAAAATTTCCCGGCCGATCAGCATGCGGCGGATTTCGCTGGTGCCGCCGCCGATTTCATAAAGCTTCGCATCGCGCAGGAGCCGCCCGGCGGGAAAGTCGTTGATATAGCCATTGCCGCCAAGGCACTGGATCGTTTCGAGCGCCATCCAGGTGGCGCGTTCCGCGGCATAAAGCACCGCGCCGGCCGCGTCTTCGCGCGTGGTCTCGCCGCGGTCGCAGGCCTGCGCGACCGCATAGACGTACGCCTTCGAGGCGTTAAGCGCGACATACATGTCGGCGAGCTTGGCCTGGATCAACTGAAAGCGGCCGATCGGCTGACCGAACTGCTCGCGCTGATGAACATAGGGGATCACCAGGTCGAGGCACGCCTGCATCAGGCCGAGCGGACCCGCTGCCAGCACGGCGCGCTCATAATCGAGCCCCGACATCAGCACATTGACGCCATTGCCGACGCTGCCGAGCACGTTGTCCGCCGGCACCTCGCAATCCTCGAACACCAGTTCGCCGGTATCGGAGCCGCGCATGCCGAGCTTGTCGAGTTTCTGGGCGGTGGAGAATCCCTTGAACGTATTTTCCACGATGAAGGCGGTGATGCCGCGCGAACCCGCCGTCGGATCGGTCTTGGCATAGACCACGAGCGTCTCGGCGAGGGGGCCGTTGGTGATCCACATTTTCGAGCCGTTGAGCACGTAACGATCGCCTTTGCGGTCGGCGCGCGTACGCATCGAAACCACGTCGGAACCGGCATTCGGCTCCGACATCGCCAAGGCGCCGACATGCGCCCCGGAAATCAGCTTCGGCAAATAGCGTTTTTTCTGCTCGGCGCTGGCGTTGCGCCGGATTTGGTTCACGCAGAGATTCGAATGGGCGATATAGGACAAGCCGACCGCCGCCGAAGCGCGCGATATCTCTTCGCTGGCGACGCATTGGGCGAGGTAGCCCATGCCGGCGCCGCCCCACTCCTCCTCCACGGTGATACCGAGAAGCCCGAGTTCGCCGAATTGCGGCCACAGCTCGCGGGGGAACGCGTTTGAGCGGTCGATCTCGTCGGCGCGCGGCGCGATCTTGGCCTGAGCGAAAGAACTCACCGTTTCACGCAGCATGTTGACGTCATTGCCAAGGCCGAAATCGAGCCCCGGCAGGCTATTGAGGATCATCGCGCGCTCCGGCCAGCAGGCATGGCAAATACCTCGCAACGATAGCGAGTAGCCGCGCGCCTGTCAGCGCCGGGGTGTCCGTCAGCCGGCGGCGGCGCGGACCGGGGCGGGTATGGCTTTGTCGATTTCGGCGGCCGGAACCGGTCGACCGAACAGGTAGCCCTGCATCTCGTCGCAACCGGCCAGCCGCAACAGCACCCGCTGTTCGTCGTTTTCGACCCCCTCGGCTAAAACTTTCATGCCGAGCGCATGGCCGAGCGTCACGATCGACTGGATGATAGCTCCGACATTCGGCGACGAACCAAGCGAAGCTACGAAACCGCGATCGATCTTGAGCTGGTCGAACGGAAAAATCGGCAGGTAGCTCAAGCTCGAATAGCCGCTGCCGAAATCATCAAGCGCAATACGAACACCGAGCTCGCGCAAGGCGTCGAGCCGGGCCCGCGCGTCTTGCGCGTTGTCGATCAGGATACCTTCGGTCACCTCAAGTACAACGCGCGAGGCGGCGATGCCGGTCTCCGCGATGACGGCGCGCACGAGATCGACCAGCCACCGATCGCGGATTTGCACCGGCGAGAGGTTCACGGCCACCGCCAAACCCGGCCATCGCGCGCCGTCCGCCAAGGCGCGCCGCAGCACGATCTCGCCGAGCTGCGACATCAGTCCGCTTTCCTCGGCCAGCGGGATGAACATCGCAGGCGCGATGGGACCGCGGGTCACGTGCGTCCAGCGCAGCAGCGCTTCGACGCCGACCACGGCGCCGCCCCCGGCAGCAACGATCGGCTGGTAGTGGACATCGAACGATTGCAGCGCGATGGCGGATTGCAATTCGCGCAGGAGGAACCGCCGTTCGGCGTAATCATTCTCGACCTGCGGGGCGAACGACCGCGTGCGCCCGCGACCTTCGCGCTTGGCGGCCCGCAAGGCAAGACCTGCGCGGCGCGCTATTTCTTCTCCCGAGTCGCCGTCCTCGGGCGCTTGCGCGACGCCGATACCGCCGGTGATCTGCCACATACGATCGACGAAAATCGGCCGCAACAGCGCTATGTGGAGAGTTTCGCTCAGCGCGACCATAGCGCTTGCGCCATCACCGGCCAGGATGACGGCGAATTCGTCTTCTTCGAAGCGGCCGAGCATCGCCTCTGCCGGCAATCCTTCGCGCAGATGCTTGGCGATATCGATCAGCACAGCGTCGCCGCCCGCGCGACCCAACGCGTCGTTGACCTCGCGAAAGCCGTCGAGATCGATGCGGGCGAACATGATCGTTCCCGAGCGGCGCTTACTCACCGCCTCGTTGAGTTTTTCCAGCATGGCCCGGTGATTGGGCAGCCCGGTCAGCAAGTCCTGGCTGTGCAGCTTTTGCACCGCCTCGGAGCTTTGATCGAGCGAAAGCATCAGCCGTTGCGACACGCGCCAAGCAAACAGGCCGCACACCGCCAGTAGTAGCGCCAGTACCGCCAAGGCGCCCCACAGCTTGTCCATGGCGCTCGTGAGCGCGCCCGCCCCGTTCCAACTGAACCAGCCGACGATGCGGCCGCGCGGATCGTGCAGCGACTGTATTTGGCGTCCGCTTTGTACATCAGGGTCGGCGTCGAACCGCAGATCGCCCAAGCCGGCTCGGCGCGCAATGCGCCGCAGTTGCACGTCGTCGGGGGCGTCGACATCGCCGAAATCGGCATGAAACTCATCAAGCGCACGCTGCAGCGACGCGTGCTGCGCAGCGTCAACCCGCCCTTCGCTGACTTGGGTAACGGCGAAGCCGATAACCGCGCAGAGCAGCATCGCGCCAGCCAGCAACAAAGGCGCAAACAGCGCGAGACGAGCAGCCGAGCCGATGTTGTCTTGATTATCGTAGGCCGCCGCACGCGGAGGCCGCAGTGCTGCCCACCATTCCCGGGCCGCCGCCGCAGCGGTCATCATACGCACGCCCCACAGAAGCTACTGGAGGCAGGTTCTAAGCGGCGCTGATTAACGGCGAGAAAACGGCAAATATCGGCGGGGTCCAAGTTTTCAACAGAACCATGGTCGCGCTTGTGATGGTTAACATGACATTGAGGACTGTTTTCCATTAGGTTGGCGCCAGGAGCGGCTCCGGCGGATAAGCGAATCAACCGGGGCCGATGAGGGGCATGCGAAGCCTGCGGGCGTCGGTTTATTCCATTTGCATCGTTGCCATTGGCGGCGTTACCGCGGCCGCGCCTGCGTATGCTCAGCAATGCCCCGGCCATCCCGATGCGCTGGGCACCAGCCGCGTGCTGACGCTCCACCCCGGCGAACTGACGCATGTCGGCCTGATGCAGTACCCGCAGACGCTGCCGCTTGCCGACAAAGAAGTGGTCCTGACCTTCGACGACGGCCCGCTGCCGCGCTACTCCAACCCGATCCTCGACATTCTCGCGGCGCAATGCGTGAAGGCGACCTATTTTCTGGTCGGTGAAATGGCGCGGACCTATCCCGCCGTGGCAAAGCGGATCTACGCGTCGGGTCACAGCATCGGCACGCACAGCGAGGACCACCCGCCGCACTTTCAAAAGCTGCCGATCGAAAAGATTCGGGAAGAGATCGACGACGGCATCGCCGACGTCGGCGCCGCGCTCGGCGATCCGCAGGAACTGGCGCCGTTTTTCCGCATTCCTGGCCTCGCCCGCACCGACGCTATCGACGCGGAACTTGCCGCACGATCGCTGGTCGTTTTCAGTTCGGACACCGTTGCCGACGATTGGCACCGTCGGATCAGACCGAAGGACATCATTCGCCTCGCCATGACGCGCTTGCAGGCGCGCGGCAGGGGCATCTTGTTGCTGCACGACATCCATCCGGCAACGGTCGCCGCGTTGCCGGAATTACTGAAGCGATTGAAAGAAGCGGGCTTCCATGTAGTGCATGTCGTGCCCGAGGAGCCGAAGCGTATCCTGATTGCCGGACCCTAGGCGTCCGTGTCAATCGGCCCGTGGCGAAACCTTACGGCCGCGTCGCCATGTAGTGGGCCAAGGCCTGCATATCGTCATCGTTGAGACCGAAGGTCACGTCGGCCATCGAGGCAACGCCCGAACCGACGCGCGCACCGGATTTAAAATCGCGCAGCGCCTTGAGCAGTACGTCCTCGCGCTGCCCGGCGAGCCGCGCCGCCGGACCGACGCCTTCGTAATTGTCGCCATGGCAGGACTTGCAGCGGTGCTGCGTGGCGAGCTTGGCGCCGGTTTGCGCCAGCATATCGGATGGCGGCGCCGGCGGTGGCTTGGGCGGCGACAGCGAGGCGTAATACGCGCCAAGGCTGCGGATTGCCGGATTGTCCAACGACTTGGCAATCGGCCCCATCACGTCGCTCTTGCGGGCGCCGTTGCGAAAATAAACCAGTTGCCACTGGATGTAGTCGTCGGGTTCGCCGGCGAGCGACGGCGTCAGCGGCGTTTGCGAGATGCCGTTCGCGCCATGGCAACCGCCGCAGACTGTCGCCAACTCTTTGCCGGCGGCAGCATCGGCAGCCCATACAGTCGACCGGCTGCCAACAAGCGCGAGCAGACAAAAGCCGAGTAGAGATGCCATCGCCTTCATCAGCGGCCAACCCTCAATGGTTTCGCTCGTTCCCAGAAGAACGGGTCCAGACTGGATTATCCCGGCCTGGACCGGCAGTGATTCACACGACAGTCACTTACTATAGCTGATCCGATAGATGGCGCCGGTGAAATCATCGGCAACCAGGAGCGAACCGTCCTTAGCCTGCAACACGTCGTTTGGCCGGCCGCGATACTTGCCGTCTGCACCGATCCAGCCGGATGCAAACACCTCTTGCTTGATGTTCTTGCCGTCGGGTTCGAAGCTGATTTGCATCAGCCGCGCACCCTGGAAGTGGTGACGGTTCCAGGAACCGTGCTCGGCAAGAATGATGCTGTTCTTATACGAATTGGGGAATTGATCCCCGGTGTAGAACTTCATGCCGAGTGGCGCCATATGCGCGCCAAGCTTGAGCGCCGGCGGCGAGAATTCCGAGCACTTGTGCCCCATGGCCAACTTCGGATCCGGAATGTCGCCCTGGTGGCAATAGGGATAGCCGAAATGTTGGCCAAGCCTGGTGACGTGGTTGAGCTTGTCGCTCGGCACGTCGTCGCCAAGCCAGTCGCGGGCATTCTCGGAGAACCACAGATCGCCGGTGCGCGGATCGAAATCGCCGCCGACGCTGTTGCGCACGCCGAGCGCGACTGTTTCGGCCAGACCGTTGGCCGGGTTGACATGCCTGATTTGCGACGTCGAGGTCGGCGGCAGGCATTCGTTGCAGGGCGGTCCAACCGGCACGAAGAGCCAGCCATTCTTGTCGAAGGCCAGATACTTCCAGCCGTGCGGCGGGTAAGGCGGCAAGTCGTCATAAACGACCTGCGGCGCAGGCATATTGTCGAGATTGGCTTCGGGATTGTCGTACTTGTAGATCTTGTCGATGTCGGCGACGTAGAGCGCACCGTCGCGATAGGCAAGACCGGTTGGCATTTTCTACCCTTTGAGCACGACCTTGACGGTCCGCTTGCCACCCTGCTCCGTGACCGCATAGACATTGGTCGCCAGGAACGAGCCGACGAATAGGGTGCCGTCCTTGCCCCATGCCATCTGGCGTGCCTGCGGCAGGCCGCTTGCCCATAACTCGATCTTGAACCCGGCCGGCAGCTTGACTTGTTTCAGCGTCGCCTTGATCTCGTCGTCAGTGAAGCCTGTTGGCGGCGGAAGCGTATTGAGCACATGCGTGCCCTTCTGGTCCTGGGTTTCATCACCCATGAAACCAGTCGTCCGGTGGATGGGTCCAAAAAGACTTCTTGCTTGAATCGTAGTGCTTGAGTTCCTCGCTGTGGGCGCCGGACGTAAACAGAAATCCAGCAACCGTGAACGCAGCGGTGGCAGCTACAGTCGCGAAAGCGATCGATTTCCACCTGGGTGAAGGATGCATGCAATTCCTCCCGTTGGCTCGTTGCACCCGATTGCCCGGCAAGTAACCGGGGAATTCAGGCCGTGCGATTAGGCGTCTTATGACCGCGAAAAATGCGGGCTTTTTAGCTTCTTGCTGCCCAACCAGGTCGGGAGGCTAGGTTAATCCCCATGGCTGTCAAGCCGGTACGCGCTAACACGTGCCCGCCGAGCAGCCCACTCATTCGACATCACGCAGCCCGGGTCGGCAAAAAGAATGCGTTCATGTCCTTGGCGGCAGAAAAAAATGCGGGTCCAGGCTTTCCTGGACCCGCAGAGCACAACGTTGGCTGACCCGCCGTGCGGGTCTCATTGGATCACTTGCTGTAGCTGATCCGGTAGATCGCGCCGTTGAAGTCGTCGGCGACCAGCAGCGAGCCGTCCTTGGCGACAATGACGTCGCTTGGTCGACCCAGATACTTGTTGTCGGCGCCGAGCCAGCCTGATGCGAACACTTCCTGCTTGGCGTTCTTGCCGTCCGGATCGACGTTGATGCGCACGAGCCTGGCACCTTGGTACTTCAGACGGTTCCAGGAGCCGTGCTCGGCCACGATGATGCTGTTCTTGTATTCGGCCGGGAACTGGTTCCCGCTGTAGAACTTCATACCGAGCGGCGCCACGTGCGCGCCGAGCTTGAATGCCGGCGGAGTGAATTCCGAGCACTTATGCCCCATGGCGAATTTCGGGTCGGGAATATCGCCTTCGTGGCAATAGGGATAACCGAAATCGACACCGATGTGGGAGACGTATTCGAGCTTGTCGCTGGGAATGTCTTCGCCCAGCCAATCGCGCGCATTCTCGGTGAACCAATATCGATCGGTTCGCGGATCGACGTCGCCGCCGACGCTGTTGCGGACACCGAGCGCCACGATTTCCGCAGTGCCATTTTCGGGATTGATATGCCGGACCTGGGCGGTTGTGGTCGGCGGCAGGCAGATGTTGCACGGCGGACCGAAGGCGACGTAGAGCCAGCCCTTCTTGTCGAATGCGAGATATTTCCATCCATGCGGGATGTAGGGTGGCATGTCGTCATAGACGATCTGCGGCGCGGGCTCGCTGCCGATGTGATCCTCGGCGTTCTCGTACTTGTAGATCTTGTTGACGTCGGCGACGTAGAGGGCGCCGTTACGGAACGCGATTCCGCTGGGGAATTTCAGTCCCTTGATGGCATCCTTCACCACCCGCTTGCCGCCCTCGTCGACCACGGCGTGAACGGTGCCGCCGCCGCCGAACAGCGAACCGACGAACAGCGTACCTTTGTCACCCCAAGCCATCTGGCGCGCATCGGTTACTCCGCTGGCATAAAGTTCGATCTTGAAGCCGGGCGGCAGCTTGATGTGCTTCAGCTTGGCTTCGATTTCTTCTTTGGTGAAGCCGGTGGCCGGCGGCAACGTCTTCAGATAGTTCGTGCCATGCAGTTCCTTGGTCTCATCGCCCATGAACCAGTCATCCGGCGGATGCGTCCAGAACTGCTTGTTGTTGGAATCGTAGTGCTTGAGTTCCTCGGTTTTGGCGCCAGACGTAAACAGGAAACCGGCGACGGCAACCGCAGCGGTGGCCGCAACTATCGTCAAAGCGCTCGTTTTCAGCTTGGTTGAAGGCTGCATCTTGGATCCTCCCGTGGCTCGTTTCAGGTAATCGTGTCGGTCGGCAGCAAACAGCCACGCGCCCATTTGCCGGCACCGTCGCCAAAATGGTGTTATGTCGATCCCCCGCTTGGCCTGCGGTCATTTTTTGGCCGGCTCGGCTGGCGAACCGACCTCGCGAGGCTAGGTTATCGCCGATTTCTGTCAAGCTACTGCGCCTGCGGCTAAAAGTGGCCCATCTGTCCCAGAACACTCGAACCGCAGCGCCGGGGTGGGCCGAAGATGGTGTGTCGCGGTTGTTGCATAGATGCGCGAAGATCGCGGGCCAGCGCCGCACCATGCTAAAGCCGCCGCTTATTCCTCCGACCGCCCGGTCTTACGCAGTCCCTCGACATCCATTTCGGAAGCATCGAGCCAACTGCGCAGCCATGTAATGTTTGGATTCAATTTGCGAGCCTGTGCAATGGCGGTTTCAGCCTCCGATCGATGCCCCTGAAAAGCATGCGCAATGGCCAGATACGCGCAGGCGGGGCAAGCCGAGTACGGCGAGACGCCGGGACTAGAAGGAAGACAATCCGCTTCTCTTGCCTGCCGACCAATATTTTCTTTAAACGTGGTGCGGCCGAGAGGACTCGAACCTCCACGGGTTGCCCCGCTAGCACCTCAAGCTAGTGCGTCTACCAATTCCGCCACGGCCGCATGTGTGGTGGACGCGTGCCGGACGCAGCGCGCGACCGCGCCGATGTAACAGCTAGTGCCACCCCGGACAAGGCCGGCGGGTTCCCGGCTCGCAATCAAGCCGCTTCCGGCGAGCGCGGCAGCAGGCGTTTGACTTCAACCGCGATACGGTTGCCGCTGACGATGACGGTTCCTCTCGCCACCGGCATATTGTTGGCAAGAATCCGGACTTCATCCTCCTCGGAGGAATCCAGTTCAATAATGGCGCCGCGCCCAAGCCGCAGCACCTGGTGAATTGGCATGGCGGTTTTACCCAACACCACCGCGATATCGATCGAAACGTTGTCGAGTGTCGCCAAAGGGTCCTCGCCCGGTTTTGTCAGCGCAAATTGCATGCGGTATTGTTTCACCACGGCATGGTTACGAGGTGGTTAACACGCGCAACGATTTGAAAGTCGGGCTCATTCCGGCTCCCGGCGCCCCGCCGGCAGAGTGGCATGTCAGCGAAAAGCCCGTCGCCTACGACGTGGCGCTCGCGGAAATGACGGCACGTGCCGAGGCGGTCGCGCGCGGTGAAGCGGCCGAACTGGTGTGGCTGCTCGAGCACCCGCCGCTCTACACCGCCGGCACCTCGGCCAAGCCGCAAGAATTGATAGTGGCGCGCTTTCCGGTGCACGCCGTCGGACGCGGCGGCCAATTCACCTACCACGGGCCCGGCCAACGGGTCGGTTATCTCATGCTCGATTTGAAGCGGCGCGCACCCGACGTGCGCCGCTTCGTTGCCACTCTCGAGGAATGGATCATCCGGACTCTCGCCGCCTTCGACGTGCGCGGCGAGCGGCGCGAGGACCGCATCGGCGTGTGGGTGCGGCGGCCCGACAAAGGTGGCAACGCCGAGGATAAAATCGCCGCCATCGGTATTCGCGTGAGCCATTGGGTGACGCTGCACGGATTTTCCCTCAACGTGGCGCCCGACCTTTCGCATTTTTCCGGCATCGTGCCGTGCGGCGTTGCCGACGCCCGCTACAGCGTCACCTCGCTTGCCGATCTCGGGCGCAAGGTTTCGATGCAGGAGGTCGACTGCGCCTTGCAGCGCGAATTCGAAGATTTGTTCGGCGCAGCGTGCAGCATTCAGGAACTCGGCAGCACCGAGAACAAATCGCCGGGCCGCCGCAACGCTAAATCCGCGGAACCGGCGTCACGTTGATCGACTGCTTCCACGCGCGCGCCGGGCGGGCCGCCGCGGCACCGCTCGATCATGGTCAGCACGACTTCCTCCGGTCCCGCCAGCAAAGCCTCGACCGAACCGTCCCGGCGATTGCGCACCCAGCCTCCAACACCAAGCTCAACCGCGGTCAGTTCTACCCAAGCGCGGAAGCCGACCCCCTGCACGCGGCCGCGGATGCTCACCGCAATAGTCACGTGCATCCGCATCAACCCGCCGGCTGTCGGACGCTCGGCCGCGTCGCCGCCCAGAGCGTGACCGCCACCGCGACAATGATCGGCACAAAGGCCAGCAGCAGCAACACGACCACCATCAGCCACGCCGCATCATAGTGCGGCGCTCCGAGCAGAATGGCGATGATCGAGACGAGCAGGAGAAGGCCGAACGCACTCGCGGTATTCGCGTCGGGAACTTGCGCGGACAGCGCGCCATAAAACGACACGGCGACAATGATCATCAGCGCGACCGCGAGCGTGTAGAGAACGGCGGCTGCGACAGCAAGGCCGGCAGCGCGGCCACCGTCACGCAACCGCTTGGCATGGAGCACGTACCAGATCCAGATCAGCAGCGCCTGCGCGGCGATAAACGGCCAAAGGCCGGCTCGCATGATGACATCGGGAACCGTTAGCGCGTGCGAGACGGCACCGGCAACATAGACGAGACCGATCAGTACAATGAAAATCTGCGGCGAAAGCCGTCCCGAGGGCGAGAAGATCGTGCGCAGCGCCTGCATGCGGGCATCATGCCAGATTCGGCAGCTCTTTAAGCAAACTCCATGATCTCGGCATCGAAGGCGATGCTGTCACCCGGTTTGACGCGGATGGCCTTGACGGTGCCGTCGCGTTCGGCCCGTAGAATATTTTCCATCTTCATCGCCTCGATAACGGCCAAGGTTTCGCCGGCCTTGACTTCCTCGCCTTCAGCGACGGCCAGCGATACGACCAAGCCCGGCATCGGACAGCGTACCGACTTTTCACTGCCCGAGAGCTTTTTCACCGGCATCAGGCGCGCATAGCGCGCCTCGCGTTCGGTGTAGACAAAAGCCTTCACCTCGATGCCGCGATAAGCGAGCTCAAAGCCGTTCGGGATCATGCGCACATGCATAGCAATCGCGGCGCCGTCGAGCGTACCAGTCCAGACCGGCATACCGGGAAGCCAGTCGGAGGAAACGGCATGGACGTTGCCGTCCTCGAACGTCACTGTCACGGCATTGCCATCGTGGCTGACGTCGGCGACCAGTTCCTTGCCGCCGAGCAGGATTGCCCGCCGACGTTCCCGTGTCATCGCGCCGTTGAGTTGGCCGGAAATCCGGCGCTTGCGCTCGCCCATCCGATGGTCGATGGCGGCGGAGACGGCGGCGATCGCGTGCGCGATCGCGCCGCCCGGCGCCGTGCGCTCGAAGCCATTGGGAAACTCTTCCGCGATGAAGGCGGTCGACAGGTTGCCCGCACGCCAGCGCGGGTGCTGCATGATCGCAGCGAGGAACGGAATGTTATGGCGAATTCCCTCGATGGTGAAACCGTCGAGCGCATTGGCCTGCGCGTCGATAGCTTCGATGCGGGTGGCGGCATGGGTCACGAGCTTGGCGATCATCGGGTCGTAATAAACGGAGATTTCGCCACCCTCGAATACGCCGGTGTCGTTGCGCAGGGTAAC
>JAGXAC010000004.1 GCA_019075925.1 Hyphomicrobiales bacterium
CCTACGAGGCTATCTGCAAGGCATGGGCAGACGAGCCAGAGCGATTCAAGTACGATCCAACCCACCTCACTTCGGGACTGAACACCTAGGCAGACGGAGGCAAGGAAGTTTCTGGCGAGTCTATCGTATCGGGTAGCGATGCGTCTGAAGTCCTTTAGCCGGCAGAAGGCGTTCTCGATGCGGTGGCGTTGCTTGTAGGACTTCTTGTCGAAGGTGAAGGGCTGCTTTCGGTTCGATTTGTTCGGAACAACGGGTTTGGTGCCACGCTCGCTGAGCCAATTCCGCAATTCAGCGCTGTCATAGGCTCGGTCGCCGAGCATCCTTATCATATCCTCCTCCAACACGAATTGGCGCAGCACGTTCACGGGCCGATCACTATAAAAATCTCACCGCGCTGACCAACCGCGATGCCCACGCTCGCGACCTGCATAGCGTGCTCGGCCAGCCGACAGCCACCAATAACCAACCTCCTCAGTCCCATAAAGCATTGCTCTGTGCCATTCGCGACCGTTGTTGCACCGCGACGGTTTGATTGATGAGCGCTAGAGCGGGATGCGACCAGCGACGGTCCAGGTCCAAATCCGCCGGCATCAGACGAACGTCACCGCACGGTCCCGCATAGGCGCCAAACCGGCGCGCATAAAACTTCGGCGGTACTGGGAAGGGTTGTCTATCACAGTACTGTGAGCAATCCCCGAAGTATTTGGACAGGTTGCGGTGGACACCCGCGGATATGCAGATCGACCGGTACGACGCGGCCGGCGCCACCAATGACGGCGTAGCTGCCGGAAAACAAGCCGCCATCCGCCGCGCAATCTCCGATCGCGACGACCCATTTGGGATCAGGCATCGCGTTGTAGGTGCGCGCCAGCGCTTCACGCATATTTTTCGTGACCGGTCCTGTTACCGTGAGGACGTCCGCATGGCGCGGCGAGGCGACAAAACGCAACCCAAAACGTTCAAGATCGTAGAAGGCGTTGTTGAGCGCGTGGATTTCCAGTTCGCAGCCGTTGCAAGAGCCCGCATCGACCGTGCGAATAGCAAGGCTGCGGCCGAGCCTACGCCGAGCCGCACGATCAACGCTGGCGGCCAATTCCGCCAGCGCCGTTTCGTCGATCGTCGGCGGCATTTCCGTCAACGGGCGATGGGTAAGGCTTTCAAACAGTGTCCTGCGCATCGCGATTCCTAGAGGTCGTGACCCGAATACGAGCAATTGAACGATTTGTTGCAGAGCGGGAAGTCGGCGACGATGTTACCTTCGATCGCGGCTTCAAGCAGCGGCCACTGAAACCATGATGGATCGCGCAGGTGGCAGCGTTCGACACGCATGCTGTCGAGCCGGACCCAAACCATCACGTCGCCGCGAAATCCTTCGGTAAATCCGAGACCCTCACCAGTTATTTCGGCAAGCGGTGTCGTGATCGGACCTTCGGGGAGGCGCCCGAGGATTTGTATGATCAGCCCAAGGCTCTGCTCGACTTCGCGGATACGGACCCAGACGCGCGCATCGACATCACCCGCTGTCAACACGGGGACGGTAAAGTCGAGTTGGTCGTAAGGAGCATAGCCGGGTGTTTTGCGGGCGTCGAAATTGCGCGCGCTGGCGCGCCCGACATAACCGCCGGCGCCGAATTGCCGCGCCAGATGTGCGGTGACGATTCCGGTTCCGACGGTGCGGTCCTGCAGCGAGGCAGTGTTGTCGTAAAGCTCGACGAGCCGCGGAAAGCGCTCCCGGATGTCTTGCAGGGCGGCGCGGATGCCTGCGGCGCCATCAGCATCAAGATCGGCCACGACGCCACCGGGCACGATGCGATTCATCAACAGCCGATGGCCGAAAGCGGAATCGGCTGCTCGCAGCACGCGTTCGCGCAAGATGCCGCAGTGCGCATGCATCAGCGCGAACGAAGCATCGTTGCAGATTGCGCCGATATCGCCGAGATGATTGGCGAGCCGTTCCAATTCCGCCAGCAGTGCCCGCAGATATTGAGCGCGGGGCGGTGGCGTGATCTTGAGTGCGGCCTCGACCGCCTGTGCGAAGGCGAGGCCATAGGCAACAGTGCTATCGCCGGAGGTGCGGCCGGCAAGTTGTGCCGCGCGTTCGATGGTCGCCCCTGCCATGAGCGATTCGATGCCCTTATGGGCGTAGCCGAGGCGCTGTTCGAGCCGTGCGACGGTCTCGCCGCCGGCGGTAATGCGGAAGTGGCCGGGCTCGATGATTCCGGCATGCACGGGACCAACCGCAATCTGATGCAGGCTCTCGCCCTCCACTGGCAGAAACGTATACGCGGCGGGCCCGACCGACCTTGCTTTGCGCGCGCCGAGCGGTTGCTGCACGTCCCAGAAACCGAGGTCGAGCCAGGGTCGCAGATCCGGTGCACCAACGGGTTCGAAACCATACAAACTGGAAATCGTGCGTTCGAGGCGGATGGCGGGCGGATGAACGGCTCCGACTGAAGGAAATCTGCCGTTTAGACATTCAATGGTTGCGACAGCAATTTCGCCGGCCTGGCTCGTGATCGCCATGTGCACCGCCGGCACGGGGTCGCCGTCGCCCCAAAGTCCGAGCAGGGTGGCATGGCTTGCGGCGAGTTCTTGGGCAATCTTTTGCCAGACATCAGCCGTCACGACGACGCGCGGCCATGGTCGATGCGCTGCGACCGCTTTGCCGTTCAGGAGAAGGTCAGCGAGAGGGGACATCGGCTATCCGAGCAGTCCGGCGACGTTCTGAAACCAAGCGACGAGCGCAGGCGGCATGTAGATGCCAGCAATGAGCACAAGGAAGAGGTGAGCAAACATCGGTACATAGGAGGCCTGCGCCTTGGCGGCGGGCCCACGCGGCTCGCCGAAGGCAATGCTGTTGAGTCGCAGAAAAAGTCCGCCAAGCGCGACAAGAAGGCCGAGCACGAGCACAATTGCTAGGAGTGGCGCGCGGGCGAAAGTCGAACTGACGACCAGGAACTCGCTCATGAAAATACCAAGCGGCGGCAGCCCGGCGATGGCGACGACGCCGAGGATTAGTCCCCAACCAAGCAGCGGGTGTGTTTCGGTAAGGCCACCCATATCTGCGATGCGCTGTGTGCCCTTGACTTGGGCGACGTGACCGACAGCAAAGAAAATCGCCGACTTCGTCAGCGAATGCATGGTCATGTGGAGCAGGCCAGCAAAATTGGCGAGCGGACCGCCCATGCCAAAGGCAAAGGTGATAATGCCCATGTGCTCGATGGACGAGTATGCGAATAGCCGCTTGATGTCGCGTCGGCGGTACAGCATGAACGCGGCGAATACGAGCGAGAGCAGTCCGAGCGAGACCATCAACGGGCCGGGCGCCAATGCGCCGGGGTTGGCCGCCAGCAGCATCTTGAAACGCAACAGCGCGTAGAGCGCGACGTTGAGGAGAAGGCCGGACAGCACTGCTGAGATCGGCGTCGGGCCTTCGGCATGCGCATCGGGAAGCCAAGCGTGCAGCGGCGCGAGCCCGACCTTGGTGCCATAACCGAGCAGCAAAAAAATAAAGGCGAGATCAAGCAACGCGGGATCGAAGGCACCAGCGCGCGTCACCAGCACGCTCCAAACCATAGCGTCGAGACCTTCGCCGACGACCGGCCGCGCCGCCATATAGACCAGAATTGTGCCGAATAGCGCGAGCGCAATGCCGACGCTGCCTAGGATAAAGTATTTCCAGGCAGCTTCGAGCGCCTCGTGGGTGCGGTAGATGCCGACCATTAGCACCGTGGTCAGTGTAGCGATCTCGATCGCGACCCACATCAGCCCGATATTGTTGGCAACCAGCGCCAGATTCATCGCAAACATCAGCACCTGATACATAGCGTGATAGAAGCGAACGAACGGTGGAGTCAGCCGACCGATGTCCAATTCGTGGCCGATATAGCTCGCGCTGAACACGCTGGTGGTAAAGCCGACGAAGGTGGTGAGCACGATGAAAGTGGCGTTGAGATCGTCGACGATAAGGTAGGCGCCGGCCGCCGGGCGGCCGAAAAACAACGACAGCGCGCACAGCAGTGTCAGCGCGGTTGCCAGCACGTTGATCCGCGCCGTCAGGCGATAACCGGGAAGCGCCGCCAGGAGCATCGCGGCGAACGCCGGAATCACCAGCACGGCGGTCACGGCATTGACGATCATCGGTGCTCTCCGCGGAAGGAGTCCATCACCTGCACGTCGACCGTGTCGAAGCGCTCGCGGATACGGAAAAGAAATATTCCAATCACGATAAATGCAATAAGGATCGAGAACGCGACGCTGATTTCGACGACGAGCGGCATGCCCTTGGCGCCCGTCGCCGCCAATACAAGTCCATTCTCCAGCGACATGAAGCCGACGACCTGGCCGACAGCATTACGCCGCGTCACCATCATGAGGAGACCCAACAGCACCACCGACAGAGCAAAAGCGAGGTCCTCCTGCGCGAGCCGCCCCGCCTGTTGCGTCACGCGCAGCATAACCACCAGAGACAGCGCAACCAGGCCCATGCCGGCCAGCATGGTCATCCCGATACTGACCACTTTCTCGATCCCGCGATGAATGCCGAGCCGCACGATGATGCGATGCAGGGCCACCGGAATCACCGCGGCCTTGAAGACGAGCGCAATCACGGCCGTCACATAAAGATGCGGAGCGTCCTGAATGAAGGCCTGCCAAGCGACCGACAACGCCAGTACCAGCGCATGTGCCGCATAGACGTTGAGAAGGGCGTAGAGGCGGTCCTGGTAAAGTTCGAGGAAACTGATCAGCACCAGCAAGCCGGCCAACATATGGGCGATGTCGAAATCGATCGGGCTCATCACAGGCCCCTCGACACGAACAAAAGCAGTGTCGCAAGTAGTCCGAGCATCAGCGCCGCGCCGAGGAATTCCGGGACGCGGAACACCCGCATTTTGGCGACTGCGGTTTCAAACAGCGCCAAAAGGAAGCCGGCGATAGCGAGCTTGCCGACATAAGCGGCAACCCCGATGAACAATGCCGGCTTGGACGCACCGCTTGATTCAATGCCCCAAGGTGCGAACAGGCAGGCGATCACCGATGCGTAAAGGATGAGCTTGAGCGAGGCGGCGAGCTCGATCAGCGCCAAGTGCCGTCCCGAATATTCGAGAACCATCGCCTCATGCACCATGGTCAACTCAAGGTGCGTGGCCGGATTATCGATCGGGATGCGGCCGTTCTCGGCGATCGCCACCATGACGAGGGCGACGAGCGCGAGCGCCAGCGAAACGCGCAAGCCCACGCCCGAGGAGCTCATGAAAGCCGCGATGCTGGAAAGCTGCGTCGAGCCGGCGATTAGCGCCAAGGTGAACACGATCATGATCATCGCCGGTTCGGCGAGCGACGCGATCATCATTTCGCGGCTTGAACCGATGCCGCCGAAGCTCGCGCCAACATCGAGACCGGCGAGTGCGAGAAAAAATCGCGCGCCGCCGAGTAGCGCGATGATGGCGATAAGATCAGCGGACCAGGAGAACAGCAGCCCTGTGCGAAAAGTCGGCACCAGAGACGCCGCAACCCAGGTCGCGGCGAAGACCAGATACGGAACGACGCGGAACAGCCAGGAGGCGCTCTCAGCCAACACCACGTCCTTGCGCGTGAGCCGGATGAGATCGCGATAAGGTTGAATGACCGGCGGTCCTTGCCGCCGCAGTAACCGCGCCTTCACTTTGCGTACGAAGCCGGTGAACAGCGGGGCCAGCAGCACCACCAGCAGCATTTGTACGCCCTGGATGGTCAGATCGCGGATCAGGACCATACGGCGAGCACCATAAGCAGAATGACCAGCGCGCCGAATACCAGCGTGAGGAACTGACGGATGGTGAGGAACTGCAGCCGGTTGAGCCTTTCGGCTGCACTCCCGACTGTGGCAGCAAGCGGGGCATAGAGGTAATCCCAGATGAGATCCCGCAACTCGACCTTGAGCCACGCCGGGCGTGTATCGCCGGGCGGCGGCATGCCGGCAACCTCGCGAGCCTGGAACACGACGCTGCCGAATACCCGCCGGATCGGCTGGGCAAAGCTCATTGCTGAATATTGGGTAGCCGGATTCGGATCGGGATAGCCGCAGTCCCATGCTGGCGCACGGCGCAATCGGTCGGACGCGAAGCGATGGATCGCGGAGGCTGCGAGCGTCCCTGATATAATCATGAACAGGAACAACAGCAGTCCGTCATATGAGCTGCGGCTAGCAGCGATCGGAATGATGGAGAGCCACTGCAATCCGCTCTGCGCCGGCATGCGGGCGCCGATCAGCGCGGAGCTCGCCGGCGCAATCGCATCGATGAACAAGCCCGGCAGGATGCCGGCGACAAGGCACAGCGCCGCCAGAAGCATCATGGCTGCGAGCGAAAAGGAATCGGCCTCCACTGCTGCCTTTGCGGCTTGCGTTCTCGGCCGGCCGAGGAAAGTCACGCCATAGGCTTTGACGAAGCAAGCTGCCGCAAGAGCTGCCGACAATGCCAGCAATGCCCCGACGGCGGGCACCAACAGCTTGAGTCCCCATGATGGCAGCTGCGGACTCAACAGGATGGCCTGGAACGTCAGCCACTCCGATACAAAGCCGTTGAGCGGTGGCAGAGCGGATATCGCCACGCAACCGACCAGAAAGACGAACGCGGTCTGCGGCATTCGGTGGATGAGACCGCCGAGATGCTCCATGTCGCGCTCGCCGGTAGCGGCGAGCACCGCGCCGGAGCCGAAGAACAGCAGGCTCTTGAACAGCGAATGATTTAAAACATGGAGCAGCGCGGCAGTGAACGCCAATGCCGCTGCGAACGACATGTCGTACGCCTTGAATGCGAGCGCAAGACCGAGCCCGATGAAGACGATGCCTATATTCTCTACCGTGTGATAGGCGAGAAGGCGCTTGAGGTCGTGCTGCATGAGGGCGTAAAGCACGCCCATGACCGTGGTGACCCCGGCGAGCGTGAGCACAACAATGCTCCACCACCAGGCTGGCCCGCCGGCGAGTTCGAAGACGATGCGAATAAATCCGTAGACGGCAACTTTGGTCATCACGCCGCTCATCAGGGCAGAGACGTGGCTTGGCGCGGCAGGATGCGCGAGCGGCAACCAAACATGCAGCGGCACGATGCCGGCCTTCGAGCCCGCCCCGAACAGAACGAGCAGCATGGCCATCGCGCCGACGGCGGCGGACGGATGCGCGGCGCGCATCTGCGCAAAGGTATAGTGACCATCGGACCCGGCGAGCAGGCCGAAGCCAAGCAGAAGGCAAAGCGTACCGAAACTCGCCATGACCAGGTAGATAAAGCCGGCGCGCACATTCTCGGGCACACGATGGTGCGCCATCACCAGTGCCCAAGACGTGAGCGACATGAACTCCCACGAAAGCAAAAAGGTGAAGGCATCGTCGGCCAGAACGACACACGTCATTCCGGTAAGGAACGCCGGGTAGAACGGCAGCACCCGCTCGGGTGCAGTTTCGTGCAGACCATGGCCGAGCGCGAACAAGCTCGCGCCGATCGCCCCAAGATCGACCACGATCAGAAAGAATCCCGATAGCGCATCGAGACGAAAGTGCGCGCCGAGCCAGGGAATGCCGAGCGGCAATGCGATGGTTTCGGCTGGCGCGGCGGCGAGAAGATGAGCCAGCGAAGCAGCTAACGAGGCCACCGAAACGGCGAGACTGGCACCGTAGATAAGACGTGACGCAACCTGGACGGGTCGCGTCACGAGAGCAAACGGGGCGAGTGCGAGAAGGAAAGCAGCACATATCAGAATGACTGCCAGCGTCACGTCGGCGACCTCTTGAGCCGGACGCCACGCCCGCCGCTCTGGCTCGTCGCGCCATCGGATATCAGCTCGATGCCGAGCGCATCGAGGGCGGCGACGAGCTTCATCAGCGAATCCACATTGCCCCGGATCACGCCCTCGCTTGCCTCCATACGCTGGATGGTCGGCAGCGAAAGCCCGGCCGCTTCAGCGAGCTGGCGCTGGTCAATCCCGAGAAGCGCCCGCGAGGCGCGCAATTGCCCGGCTGTGATCATTCGAGCCCACTAAATGTGACGATCCGAATCGACATTTTGACGCATAGAATATTGCTTGTGATGTATCAACCATTATTTTATGGTGTCCATACCTTACCTGGGGATCGCAACGAGCGCGAACAGATGGCCGAAAAATCGATTAATACGCTGTCGGGCGCGATCGTCGCCGGCCTGTACTGCCGCTGTCCGCGCTGCGGGCGGGGCAAACTGTTCCATGGATTTGTAACGCTGCGGCCCCGCTGCGAGGCGTGCGGGCTTGATTACAACTTCGCCGATTCCGGCGACGGCCCGGCCGTCTTCATCATGTTCTTGGCCGGTTTTATTGTCGTTGGCGCGGCGCTGGTGACCGAGGTTCTGTATCAGCCGCCTTATTGGGTGCACGCCGCGCTGTGGCTGCCCTTGATCCTCATTGTCACGCTGGGACCGCTACGGCCGATGAAGGGACTGATGATCGCCTTGCAATACCACCACAAGGCCGCGGAAAGCCGCTTCGGCAGGAACCGGCCTTGAACGCCCACCCCTCCAAGCGCTGGGCAGCGACTTCTGCAGATGAGCGGGCTTTTTGACGGAGACTTAGCGAAGGCAACAGTTATGCTGTGGTCTAATCGATCCGCAGTTCGGTTGACCGCGCACCCCGACTTTGTTTTGGCGAAATTCTCGGTGACTGAATCGGGTCGGCGGCCACGGACCGCATCGCTTAAGCTAGTGGTTTCAAATCTTTTCGGAGCCTTCGGCCTTCAATGCCCACATCAGGGCCGCAAGCACACCCTTGCATCGCGGTAACATGATTGCGGCCAATCCCGCGATCAGTGGCAAGTAAATCGCGCGCGCAAGCCACATTGGAAGTTGAAAATTTTTCTCGGATATCAGCACAATCGGCACGGTCATATGACCGACGACGAGAATTGTCAGCCAAGGAGCAGCGTCGTCAGTCCGAAAATGACCATAAGGTTGGCCGCACGCGGAGCAGCGATCGACCAGTTTGATGTAGTGGTGCAGCAATCGGCCTTGGCCGCATCGCGGGCATCGCCCGAGCGCGCCCCTGATTAGGGCTGTCGGCGTTGACGGAAACTTCAGATTGACGGTTGTCATGGAATGGCGTCTTAGCTGACCACCAATGCGGTGGGCAAGAACTTTGCGCCGGATCGCAAAGTCATCGTGTCGAGGTCCACCCGCTTGTGCACGGCGCTTGGTGGCTCAGCGGCCTACGTGCGAGCATTGCGCGTTTGAGCAAACACGACATCACGAGGCCGCCGGCTTTTTTTGAGTCATCTGACAGCGATCCCTATCAGTCCGGCTCTTGGCCGCAAGCCGGGAATTTTCCTTTTCCTTTTTGATGTGGATCAAAAGATCATAATCGCGTCGAATTATTTATTATTATTGTAATTTGCCAGTGGGGATTGTGAGTCAAAGCGGCCTTGGCCGCACCCGGACGCCTACATGTCGGTGGAATGTCTAGCCTGATGGTTGCATTTCGTAAGCCCAGCAACAGGCAAAGTTCTCGGCGAGGATCATGACGAATAGGGTGTGAGGTAAACGGAAATGTCGGATGCAAAACAAAAATCCTTGGCCGTTAAAACTGAGCGAGAAACCTCCAAAGAGATCATTTCGCGCATCCGCAAGCTGCGCTGGGCCGGAATGGACGACGAAGCGGAACGACTGCTGAAAGAACTGAAGCCGCTGCCTACTGAGGAGAAAGCGGAAAGTGTGCTGCCGACTCGAGTTGAGACCGACTAACGTAGACGGGCTTGCGGGCGCCACAAATTAGCTCCGCCACTGTGTTTGACCGTTCAAAATTCTTAATCACTTCACTATTCAGGCACATCGGCACTGGCAGAATTCGGCGGAAGCCTTTTGGCCCGTTTACCGCAAAAATCAGCCCAAGCATCGATGAGACGCCGGCGCTTTTCGAAAAGATCGGACCGCCGATAGGCCGCCTCGGTTTTGCTTTCGATCGCGTGTGCGAGCGCCATTTCGACTACTTCGTTTGGAAACTCGGTCCGCTCGGCTGCCCAATCGCGAAATGTCGATCGGAACCCGTGTGACGTGATATCGCCGCGATTCATTCTGCCCAAGGTCGCAAGTAGCGCCATGTTCGATAACGGGTTGTCCGGCGTTCCACTAGGGAAAACGTAAGACGCGTTTGGCTGCTTGATTCGCTTCAGCGCAGCAATTGCTGTATTCGAAAGCGGCACTCGATGTTCCCGAAGGCCCTTCATGCGCTCGGCCGGGACAGTCCAAACTCGCTGTTTGAGAATCATGTCCCTCGCTCAGGAGCAGACGCACGTCATGCGCCTTCTTACGCGCATCGGCGAGACTCACTTTGTGCAGGCCACCAAACCCCATCTCACGAGTTCGGCCGCGGAGCGTGAAGCGAAAAGTGGTCGGATTTTGGCGAACGACGGCGAGTGGTAGCGAACAAGGCCTTGGCGGAGGGAGTGGGATTCGAACCCACGATACGGTTTCCCGTATACACGCTTTCCAAGCGAGCGCCTTCAGCCACTCGGCCATCCCTCCGGGGCGCGGAGCGCGCAATATAGCGAGCCGGCCCGGTGGCACAACCCACGCCATTCAGCGCGTTTGGACGCTCCGCGAAGCATCTGCTACCGTCGCGTTCCCAGTACATGAGAACCGATTATCGTTGTCCTTCAGGCGGAAAAATGATCGTACGCGAACGGCCCGACGGCGCGTTGATACTCATTTGCCAGACCGACCACGCCAAACTATCGGGGCAGTGCGCGGCACATTGGGGCAACCGGGCTTTCGCGCGGCCGCAGCCTTATGAGGCGGTGGTACGCGCCGCGACGTTTCACGACAGCGGCTGGTACGACTACGAAGCGAGCCCGACGGTCGCGCCCGACACCGGAAAGCCGCTCAATTTCATCCAAGTGCCGTGGGGCAAATCGCAACGGCGCGCGTTCGAATGGGCGATCGACTGGATGAGCCGGATCGACCCATATTCGGGATTGCTGATCAGCAAGCACCGCACCGGACTGCAACGCGGCCGCTACGACCGGATTGCGCACCCGAAATTCTTCAACACGCAAAACTTGCCCGAAGATAACGAGGACTTTCTGGCGCGCAACGAAGCGGCGCAAGCGGCCGCTATGCGCAACTATGACGAACGCGAGTTCTGGACCAATTACCAGCTGCTCCAGGCCTTCGATCTGATTTCGCTGTTTCTCTGCAACAAGGATGTAGTCGACGACTACATCGAGCCGGTTCCGACTTCATATGATGGCCGCTCGCAACCGGTGAAGCTCGCCCTGAAAACCGTCGACGCCGGCCGCATCGAGATCGATCCGTTTCCATTCGACGTCAATCCGCTGCGCGTGCAACTGGTCCGGCGCGAACTCGACCAAACGGCGTTCGCGGACCCAGCCGCCTTCCGCGAGGCCTACTTCAATACCGTTCCGCAGGCAGTCGACTTCATTTTGTGCGGCCGAGGGCGTTGACGCGTCCGGAGCAGCAACCGTGAGGGCGATCCGCGTCCACGTTCACGGCGGTCCGGAAACGATGCGGCTTGAGGACATGCCGCTGCCATCGCCCGGCGACGGCCAGCTATTGATCGAAGTCAAGGCCGCCGGCGTCAACCTGTTCGATACGCAACTGCGCAGCGGACTTTACAAGCGCGAACTGCCTCTCACGCTCGGACTCGAGGGTGCCGGAATCGTCCGCGCGCACGGCTCCGATGTGGCCGGCATAAACGCGGGAGATCGCGTTGCGTTCATCTTTGCACCGGGCACGTATGCGACGCATGTGCTTGCGCCGGCCGCCCGTGTCGTACCGCTTCCCGAGGCCATAAGCTTTGAAGACGCGGCCGCGATCCTGTTCCAGGGACTGACTGCGCACTATCTGGCGACGTCAACCTTCCCGCTTAAGGCCGGATCGACCTGTGTGGTCCACTCCGCCGCCGGCGGCGTTGGCATTTTGCTCTGCCGGATTGCGAAAATCCGCGGCGCCGAAGTGATCGGTGCGGTGTCGACTTCGGCAAAAGCCGAGACCGCACACGCCGCGGGTGCCGATCACGTCGTCGTTTACGGGGACCAGGACTTCGCCGCAGTGGCCCGGCGCGTTACCGAGGGGCGCGGCGTCGATGTGGTCTACGATGCGGTCGGGCTTGAGACCTATATCCGCAGCATGGACGCGCTTCGGCCGCGCGGAACGCTCGCTCTTTATGGCGAGGCGAGCGGGCTCGTTCCGCCGATCGATCCGCGCGAGCTTTTGACGCGCAAATCATTGTATCTCACCCGCACCGGCCTCGATCATTATATCGCCGACCGCGCCGAGCTCCTATCGCGCACCGATGAAATCTTCGGCTGGGCCGCCACCGGGCAGTTGAACCAGACGATTTTCCGAACTTATCGGCTGGAGGAAGCCGCCGACGCGCATCGGGCAATCGAGTCGCGCACGACGATCGGCAAGCTCCTGGTGATTCCATGACCGCGAAACCCCCGCCGCGTTTGCCGTTGATCGACGCGCCCGAAGACGGCCTGGCGCGGGAGGAATTTGGCAAGCTCGCGAGCGGAGGCGGCATTCTCAATCTGCATCGGATGATGGCGCACGCGCCAGCCCTGATGAAAGCGTCCGGCGGCTTGGCGGCCGCCTTCCGCCACGCCGCCGAGCTCGGACGCGATGTAACCGAAATCGTCGTTCTGCGGACGGCACAGATTGCCGGCTGCGACTATGTATTCCGGCGCCACGTGCCGTTGGCACGCGCCGCCGGCGTCACCGATCAGCAGATCGGCGAGATCCGGCACTGGCGTGAAAGCAGCGTCTTTTCGTCCGCGCAAAAGGCTGCGCTTGGATTTGCCGAGGACGCAGCGCAAGGCGATTCAGCCGACGACGCAACATTTGCGCTGCTGCGGCAATATTTTTCGCCGCGCGAGATTGTCGAATTGACCATGCTGGTCGGACACTACGTGTCGACTGCTATTTTCATCAAAACGCTGGCGGTTCCCGACGAGACGCCGCAGACAGGGGCGGAGTAGGTGGGCGGCTCCGAGCGGAAGCATCCGGCAACGCTCGGCCTTGTGCTCGCCGGCGGCCGCGCTCGCCGCATGGGAGGCGCTGAAAAGGGACGGATCGATATCGGCGGCGCAACCATTCTCGACCGCGCGCTGGCGCGCCTACGTCCGCAATGTGATCGCCTCATTATCAATGCCCGCGATCCGGCTCGCTTTGCCGAGACCGGAGTGCCGGTGGTCGCCGACAGCCTGCCGGACTACGCCGGACCGCTGGCCGGCATTCTCGCCGGACTCGATTGGGCGGCGGAACACGCCGCGGAAATTGCCTGGGTGGTCAGCACACCAAGCGATTGCCCGTTCCTGCCGCATGATCTGGTCGCGCGGCTGCATCAGGCACGCGCGGAGGTCGATGCAAGGCTTGCCTGCGCGCGGTCGGCGCAGCGGTGGCATCCGGTCGTCGCGCTCTGGCCGGTGAACTTGCGCGAAGACCTGCGTCGCGCACTCGCCGACGGCGTAAGCAAAGTCATGGAATGGACCGCGCGTTACACGGTCGGTATCGCCGATTGGCCGGCCGTGCCGGTCGATCCGTTCTTCAACGTCAATACACCGGAACAGGCTGCCGAAGCCCTGCGCCTCGCGGCACGCTACCCGGACGCCTGAACGCCAATCCGTTCGCGCGGCATCGCCTCGGCGAGCAAGACGTTGGCGATACCTTCGATATCGTCGAGCATCAACACCGGTAGCGGCGCCTGCGGCAATGGCCGATCGGTGGCAATCGCGACAATGCAATTGTCGTCGGGATGCAGAGGCGGCTTGCCGACCGACGCCCGATACACTTCCAGCTTGGGGTGCGCGTGGCGCTTAAAGCCCTCGACGATCACCAGGTCGACAGGGCTGAGTTTGTTCAAGATTTCGACAAGCGACAGTTCCGCCTCGTCGCGTAGCTCGTGAATTAGCGCCCAGCGCCGGCTCGACGCCACAGCCACTTCGCTCGCGCCGGCCTCACGGTGCAGCCAAGAATCTTTGCCCGGCTTGTCGAGATCGAACTCATGATGCGCGTGTTTGACGGTGGCGACTTTCAACCCGCGCCCGACCAACGCCGGGATCACCCGGGTGACCAGCGTCGTCTTTCCCGACCCGCTCCAGCCGGCAAGGCCGATGACCCGCATGGGCGCGCTCATAACCTTATGATAGAGACGCCATCGCGAATTGGCGACTCTTTGCAGCCGGGTGGAGAAGCTTGGCGACGCTTTGCGACCCTTTGGGAGCCTGGGCTATGGCCGAACAAACCTTCGATTTGCGCGGCCTCAAATGCCCGCTGCCGGTGTTGCGCGCACGCAAGGCGCTTGCCGGCATGAATGCTGGCGACGTCCTCAGCATGGCGTGCACCGATCCGCTCGCCGCCATTGATATTCCCAACCTGGTGCGCGAAACCGGCGACACGCTGGAGCAAACGCAGCACGACGGCAACGTCGTCACGTTCCGCATCCGCAAGCGCTGATCGCCGTGTTCAAATCGGAGCCGATGTTGCGTCGTAGCTAAAAAGCCAATCGTATCGGTCCGTGACGCGCTGCTCCTGCCACTCGTGCGCGACATGGGCTTGCGCGGCCTCCGCGTCCGCCAGCGCATGGCTGTGAAAGCGCGGGATCATGGCGGCCGAACCGGCGACCGCTTGGTCGGCACGCGCGCGGCGTGCGGTTTCGTAGCGAGAAAATGCGGCTTCGTGGTCGCCCGGGTATTTATCGAGACACCGCGCAAGCACCAGACCGTCCTCGATTGCCATGACGGCTCCCTGCGCCAGAAACGGCACCATGGGATGGCAGGCGTCGCCAAGAAGCGTGCAGCGGCCGTCGCTCCACCGCTCCAGAGTCGGCCGCAGCGCCAGCGCCCATTTATAAGGAACCTCGATGTTATCGATAATGGCATGCACGTCCGCGTGCCAGCCGCGAAAATCGTCCCGCAATTCCTCCGGGGTGCCGGGAACGTTCCAGCCTTCGACCTGCCAATCGCTGCGCTCGCGGATGCCGACAAAGTTGAGGAGAGTGCCGGCGCGGAGCGGATAGTGCACCACATGGCCGCCGGGTCCGACCCAGTTGGTGCCGGTGACCCGTGACACCGACGACGGCAATTTCGCGATCGGGACGACGCCTCGCCAGGCCGTGATGCCGCAAAATTGCGGCTTCGACGCTCCGAACAGACTTGCGCGCACGGCCGAGTGCAGCCCATCGGCACCGATGACCAGCTTTGCCCGCACCGGCTCCGCATTCTCGAACACAAGCTCAACGTCATCGGGCGCTTGCCGCACACCGACGCATTTGCGGCCGAGGTGCACGACGTCGGGCCTTTCGCGCATCAGCGCATGTGCAATGACGCCGTGCAGGTCACCGCGATGGATAGTGATGTAAGGAGAACCGTAGCGCGTCTCCGACTCAACGCCGAGATCGAACAGCTTCCAGCTCTGACCGGTGTTCCAAAGCCTGATCGCCTTCCCGGCCGGCAGCACTTGAACCTTCTCCAGCGCCGCTTTCAGCCCAAGCGCGTGCAGGACGCGGGTGCCATTGGGACTGATCTGCAGGCCGGCGCCGAGCTCGCGCAGTTCCGCCGCCTGTTCGTAAACTTCTACGTCGATGCCACGCCGGACGAGCGCCAACGCCGCGGTAAGACCGCCGATGCCGGCGCCGACAATGGCTATTTTATTGGGTGCCTCGCCGGTCACGCCGGTTCGCCGGCGGCCGTACGGTTGAGATCGACGAAAACATCGTCGCCCTTGAGGACCACCCGATAGGTCCGCAGCGGCACCTCGCACGGCGGATCGACCACGTCGCCGGTGGGCACGTGGAAGGACCCCATGTGCATGCAGCACTCGATCACGTCGCCTTGGAGCATGCCGTCGGCCAGGCTTGCCGCCGCATGCGTGCATTCGTCATCGGTAGCGTAGTAGGTTCCGCCGATATTGTAGACCGCCAACGTCTTGGTGCCGGCCGGGAATTGCTTGACCGTATCCGGAGCCACGTCGGACTTCGCACAGACGCGCACGACACCGCCGCCACTATCCGCCATCGTCGATACCTCCCTCACGATTTTCGCTTACAATATAAAAAGTGATCGGAAGGAAGCATGCAAGTTCTCGTGATCGGCGCAGGCGTCATCGGGCTCGCGGCGGCGCGGGCGGCGGCGTGCCGCGGCCACGACGTCGTTATTGCCGAAGCCACCGGCGGTATCGGCAACGGCGTGTCGTCGCGCAACAGCGAGGTCGTTCACGCCGGCATTTATTACCCGACCGGATCGCTGCGCGCGCACCATTCGACCCGCGGCCGCCGCATGCTCTACGACTTCTGCGCCTCGCACAACGTCGCTTATAACAAATGCGGCAAGCTCATTGTCGCCACCGACGCCGCCGAACAAGCAAAGGTCGAGGCGCTGCTGGCCCAGGGGCTCAAGAATGGCGTCGAGGGGCTTGAGCTGATCGGCGGCAACGCCGCGCGCGCGCTGGAGCAGGAGCTATCCTGCATCAGCGCGCTATCGTCGCCTGAATCCGGGATCGTCGACAGTCACGGCTACATGCGGGCGCTTTGGGGCGAACTGGAGGATCGCGGCGGCAGCATTGCCTTTGAGACGCCGGTCGAACGCATGACGTTCATGCAGGCGCATTGGCACGTTCAATTCGGCGGCAACGACGCCGGCACCGCCGTGTTCGATGCGACGATCAACGCCGCCGGTCTGGGGGCGCAAAACCTCGCGCGCCGTATCGACGGGTATCCGCCGGCGAAAGTCCCTCCCCTCATTCTCGCCAAAGGCAATTATTTCGGCTTTGCCGGCAAGCCGGCATTCTCACGTCTCATTTACCCGACACCGGTCGACGGCGGCCTTGGCGTACACGTCACTCTCGACCTCGCCGGCCGAATGCGCTTTGGCCCCGACGTCGAATGGATCGATCGTGAAAGCTACACCGTCGATCCCCGTCGCGCGGATGGATTTTACGAACGAATCCGCGCCTACTGGCCGCGCATTCCGGCGGGCTCCCTGGTGCCCGATTATTGCGGCATTCGCCCGAAGCTCAGCGGGCCCGGCCAACCGCAATCCGACTTTATGATCGCCAGCGAACGTGAACACGGTCTGCCACGGCTGGTTTGCTTGTTCGGCATTGAATCTCCCGGGTTGACCGCTTCGCTCTCGCTTGCCGAGCAGATCATCGACGACCTGACGGATTGATCCGTCCTCGCGAACCGGCGTCATCTGCGACGCACATGCTATTTCACGCGCGAAAACCGGAGTTGGGGACGAAATATGGCGTTTCGCCGGAGGCGGCGCGGCATCGTGTAAGATGTTTCGGTCAATGAACGATGTCGGGGGAGCGCTGGGGATGAAGCGGACTGCGATGCTGGTTTTCGTTCTTGTAACTGTGGCGTATCCGGCACTGGCGTATCAGCATCGCAGTCACTCACCTCATCGCAACCATCCGCACGCCGTCCGCAGCGACAGTCGTTCACGGATCGAAGGCCGTTCGCGTATCACCTGCGAGATGGTGCGAAGCTACGTTGCGCAGGTCGGCATCGAGCAAGCCAAAGCGATGGCGGTGGCAGCGGGCATGACCGCAGCCGATGAGCGCCGGGCGCGCCAATGCCTGGCGCACCGGGTCTGATTTATCGGCGCCCCAGAACAATCAGCACCAGGCCGACGACGGCTATCGCGCCGCCATAATAAATCCAGCGGCTCGCGCCGACCATGAAGCTCTCAGCCGGATACGGGAAATAACCCGAGCCCTGGCCGGCGAAAACCAGGCCGGCGAGCAACAAAACGATTCCAATGATCGTCAGTAGCGTCCGCATGGGCAACACCCCTCCACCCGCTTCACGCGTCAACGCGGCACAAAATCCTACCCGGACGCGCGGAAAATAATTCAGTGCGCGGCATCCCAATTGTCGGCGGCATGGGCCTCGACCTGCAGCGGCACCGAAAGCGACACCGCCGGCAGCGGCGCGTCTTCCATCACCTTCTTGATCACCGGCAGCGACTTCTCCACCTCGACATCCGGCACCTCGAACACCAGCTCGTCGTGCACCTGCAGGAGCATCTGCGCGGCAAGCTTGCGCGCGGCGAATTCGTCTTCGATGCGGATCATGGCGCGGCGGATGATGTCGGCGGCACTGCCTTGCAGCCGCGCGTTGATCGCGGCGCGCTCGTTGAACGAGCGAATCGACGCATTGGACGCCTTGATCTCCGGATAGTGACATTTGCGTCCGAACAGCGTCACCACGTAACCGTTCCGCTTGGCGAATTCCTTGGTCGTCTCGATATAATCGCGGATGCTGGGGAAGCGCTCGAAATACTTTTTGATGTATGCGGCCGCTTCATCGCGCGGGATGCCGAGCTGGTTGGCAAGGCCAAAGGCGGAAATGCCATAAACAATGCCGAAATTAATCGCCTTGGCGCGGCGGCGGATTTCGGCCGGCATTCCTTTCACCGGCACGCCGAACATTTCAGACGCCGTCATGGCGTGAATGTCGAGGCCGTCCCGAAAGGCCTTTTGCAACGGCTCGATGCCGGCGATCTCGGCGAGGAGCCGCAGCTCGATCTGCGAGTAATCGGCGGAAACGAGCTTGGTGCCTGGCCCGGCAACAAAAGCACGGCGGATTTTGCGGCCGTCCTCGGTTCGCACCGGGATGTTCTGCAAATTCGGATCCGACGACGATAGCCGGCCCGTCGTGGTGGACGCCAACGCGTAATTTGTGTGCACGCGATGGGTCTTCGGATTGACGAAGCCCGGCAGCGCGTCGGTGTAGGTCGATTTCAGCTTCGAGACTTGCCGCCAGTCGAGAATCTTCTGCGGCAGCTCGTGGCCTTGTTCCGCCAGTTCTTCGAGCGCGCGGGCTCCGGTCGCCCACTGGCCGGTCTTGGTCTTGGCGCCGCCCTCAAGCTTGAGCTTGCCGAACAAAATATCGCCCAGCTGCTTGGGGCTGCCCGGATTGACCGTCTCGCCGGCAATAGCGTTGATTTCCGCTTCGAGCGCGGCCGCTTCCTGGGCAAATTCGCCGGAAAGCCGCGACAGTATCTGACGGTCGATGGCAATACCGCGCCGCTCCATCCGGGCCAGCACCGCCAGTAGCGGCCGCTCCAGCGTTTCGTACACGGTCAGCACACGCTCCGCCGGCAGGCGCGGCTTAAGCACGTGCCATAGCCGCAGAACGACGTCGGCGCGCTCGGCTGCGTATTCGGTCGCCTTGTCGATGCCGAGAAAGTCGAAAGTTATTTTGGTCTTGCCAGGCTTGAGTAGCTTGTCGATCTCGACGGCTGCGTGGGTGAACACGGCTTCGGCGAGTTTGTCGAGCGCGTGATTCTGCCGTCCGGCATCAAGCGCATAGGACATCAGCATGACATCGTCGCAGGGCCCGATCTCGATGCCGCGCTGCGCGAAAATCTGCCAGGCGAATTTCAAATCGTGGCCGATCTTGAGTGTGCCGGGATCGGTCAACACCGGCTTCAATACATCGAGCGCCGCGCGCTCGGTGATCTGCCCGGACACGAGATCGCCGGAAAACAGACCTTCCATGCCACCTTCCGCACCTTGCCGGTGCGATAACGGCACATAGCAGGCCTCGTTCGGCGCAACGGCGAGCGCAAGTCCGCATAATTCAGCCTGCATCGGATCGGGATTGGCGGTCAGCGTGTCGATGGCCACCACGCCCACGTCGCGTGCACGCGCGAGCACGGCTTTGAGCTCGTCGGTGCTGCGAACGGTCCGGTACGTCACACGATCGAATTTGGCGTTGCGCGCCGCCGCAGCGCGCAGGGCAACCAGCGCTTGCGGCGTTCGCGGCGGATTGTCCCGCGTTTCACCTGCTCCCTTGCGGGAGAGGTCGGCCGGCGAAGCCGGGCGGGTGAGGGGTAGCAATGCTTGGCCTTTAAACCCCGCATCCGGCGTGTCCCCCTGAACCGCGCCACTCTCTCCCGCAACGGGAAAAGACGACTTCGCGCTTGGCGAATGTCCGGTGAGCCGCGCCTCCGCCTCGATTTCGCCCGCCTCGACGCTGGCGAATTCCGCCACCCGCCGCATCAGTCCGTTGAATTCCATCGCCTTGAGGAAAGCGATCAGCCGCTTGTAATCGGGCTCGTGGACGGCGAGATCGCCGATCGCCACGTCGAGTTCGACGTTGGCGTCGAGCGTGACGAGCTTTTTCGACAGCCGTGCCGCCTCGGCGTGCTCGATCAAAGCTTGCCGGCGTTTTTCCTGCTTGATCTCGCCCGCGCGCTCGAGCAGCGTTTCCAGATCGCCGTACTCGCCGATCAATTGCGCCGCGGTCTTGACGCCGATGCCGGGCACGCCCGGCACGTTGTCGGTCGAATCGCCGATCAGCGCCTGCACCTCGATGACCTTGTCCGGCGGCACGCCGAATTTTTCGATCACCTCGGCGCGGCCGATCTTCTTGTCCTTCATCGCGTCGAACATGACTACGCGGTCGTTGACAAGCTGCATGAGATCCTTGTCCGACGACACGATGGTGGCGGTGGCGCCAGCCTCGGCGGCTTCGCGCACATAGGTGGCGATCAGATCGTCGGCCTCGAAGCCGTCCTGCTCCAGACAAGGCAAGTCGAAGGCTCGCACCGCTTCACGGATGAATTTGAATTGCGGTTTGAGGTCGTCGGGCGGATCGGGACGGTGCGCCTTGTAGTCGGCATACATCTCGGTGCGGAAGGTCTTTTCCGATTTGTCGAGCACGACGGCGAGATGGGTCGGCCGTTCATCCGGCTTCATGTCGCGTAAAAGCTTCCACAACATGTTGCAGAAGCCGAAAACGGCGTTGAGCTGAAGCCCATCCGATCTGCGGGTGATCGGCGGCAGAGCGTGATAGGCCCGAAAAACATAGCCCGAACCGTCGACCAGGAAGACGTGATCGCCTTTCTTGACCGGCTTTGTGGCCGGTTTGGCGGCAGACGCGGCGGTCACCGCAGTGGACGTGGACTTTTGTGCAGCAGGCATGACGGCCGCTAATATATGTGTCCGATAGGAATAATCACTGTGGATAACTTCGCAAAAGAAGCCGCGGGAAAATCCCCGCCATTGCCGATCGACGCGGCGCTGCCGGCACTCACCGCGGCGTTGCGCGCACGCAATGTGGCGGTTTTGGTCGCTCCGCCAGGCGCGGGCAAGACCACCCGCGTGCCCTTGGCGCTCGGCGGCGAGCCCTGGGCTGCGGACCGGCGCATTCTGGTGTTGGAGCCGCGCCGGATTGCGGCCCGCGCCGCGGCGGCGCGAATGGCCAGGACCCTGGGCGAGGATATCGGCGAGACCGTCGGCCTGCGGGTGCGCTTTGGCTCGAAGACATCGCGGCGAACCCGGATCGAGATCGTGACCGAAGGCATTTTCACCCGGCTGGTCCTCGACGATCCGATGCTGGAGGACGTGGCTGCGGTCCTGTTCGACGAGTTCCACGAACGCTCGCTCGACGCCGATCTTGGGCTTGCTTTCGCCCGCGACGTGCAAAAAGGCCTGCGCGAAGATTTGCGGCTTCTCGTCATGTCGGCGACGATCGACGGCGCGCGGGTATCCAAGCTGCTTGACGACGCGCCGGTAATCGCGGCTGAGGGCCGTGCGTTTCCGGTCGAAACCAGATATCTCGGGCGCGACGCGCGGCCGATCGAGCCGCAGCTCGCCGAAGCGATCCGCGGCGCCACGCGTACCAACTCCGGTTCGGTGCTGGCCTTTCTACCCGGCGCGGCGGAAATCCGCCGCACCGCGTCCCTCCTCGACGGCGCGCTCGATCCGGCGACCGACCTCGTTACGCTCTACGGCGCGCTCGCCGGCGAAGCGCAGGACCGCGCCATCGCCCCCGCCCCGCCCGGCCGGCGCAAGATCGTGCTGGCGACCTCGATTGCGGAGACATCGATCACCATCGAGGGCGTGCGCATAGTGGTCGACAGCGGGCTCGCCCGCGTGCCGCGTTACGAGCCCGACGTCGGCGTGACGCGTCTCGAAACCGTGCGCGTGTCGCGCGCGGCAGCCGATCAAAGGCGCGGCCGCGCCGGGCGGCTGGAGTCCGGTATCTGCTACCGGATGTGGGACGAACCGCAGACCGCCTCGCTCGAGCCGTATACCCGCCCGGAAATTTTGTCGGCCGATCTGTCGTCGTTCGCGCTCGATCTGGCGGCGTGGGGAAGCAGGCCCGAGCAACTTTCCTTCCTCGATCCGCCGCCCGCTCCCGCACTCAAAGAGGCATATGCGCTGCTGCGCGAACTTGGCGCCGTGGATAACGACGGCCGCATCACCGACGCGGGCCGCAAGCTGCGTCGCTTGCCGCTGCCGCCGCGCCTCTCGCGCATGGTCGTCGATGCGGCGGCTCGGCGCGCTTCGCTCGCCGCTGCCGAGATCGCCGTCCTGATCGGCGAGCGCGGCCTTGGCGGCGATGACGTCGACCTGACGGCACGTCTCGACTCCTTTCACCGCGATCGCTCCGGCCGCGCACGCGAGGCTCGGGCGATGGCGGCGCGGTGGGCGGAATTGGCGCAGTCAAAAGACGCGCAGCCGGCGCAGCGCACTCCCTTTCCCGTTGTGGGAGACGGGTCGACGGGAAAATCACGCCCCGCCCTGCCCCTCCCCCACAAAGCGGGAGGCAACAGTCCAAGCGAGCCTCGCGCAGAAAGTGCCGGAGCCCTCCTCGCGCTCGCATTTCCCGAACGCATCGCCAAAAATCGCGGCGCCGGTGCCGGATCGTTCGTTCTCGCCAATGGCCGCGGCGCCCAGATCGATCCCGCTTCGGCGCTCGCGCGCGAGCCTTATCTTGCCGTTGCCGAACTTGCCGGTAGCGCCGCGGCCGGCCGCATCCTGCTCGCGGCGCCGATCTCGCCCGGCGAAATCGAAGCCCGCTTCGCCGATCGCATCGAGACGCGCGAAGAAATCAGTTTTGATGCGGCGAGCGCGAGCTTGCGACAGCGCGGAGTAAGACGCCTCGGCGCAATCGCGCTGGCCGAACAGCCAATGCCGGTGGAACCAAGCGACAATGCCGCGCGCTTGCTTGCCGAAGGCATCGCACGACTCGGCGTCGAGCGATTGCCCTGGACCAGGGCGCTGCGGCAATGGCGCGACCGGGTGATGTTCTTACGCCAAGCCGAAGGCAACATCTGGCCCGATCTGTCCGATCCGGCACTCGCCGCCGAGATGGATTGGCTGACTGGCTTGTTCGCCGGCAAGACTTCGCTTGCCGCGCTTTCGGCCGACGAGTTCGCCGATGCCCTGACGTCGCGCCTGCCGTTTCCACTGCACCGCCGGCTGGAGGCAGAGGCGCCGACCCATTTCACCGCGCCAACCGGCTCGCAAGTGCCGATCGACTACGAGGCCGACGGCGGCCCGAAAATTTCGATTCGCGTGCAGGAGCTTTTTGGCCTCGGTCGGCATCCGGCGATCGCTGCCGGAAAAATCGCGCTGCTGGTCGAGCTTCTTTCACCGGCGCACCGCCCGGTACAGATGACCCGCGACTTGCCCGGCTTCTGGCGCGGTAGCTATGCCGCAGTGCGCGCCGAAATGCGCGGTCGCTATCCGAAGCATCCCTGGCCGGACGATCCGATGACCGCGTTGCCGACGCGGCGCGCGAACAGGCGCAAATAGTGCAACCATTCCGAACCCGCATTGTTTAGACTATTGCTGCGTAGAGTCGATCCCTTTCGAGAGATGAATGTTTCCGAAACCTAAGCCTCAACTTAAGCCGAACACTTACGCCTACGAATCCGAACCGATGGTGAAGCCTACCGGCTTTCGCGAATACGACGCCCGCTGGCTGTTCGGCAGCGAGATCAATCTGATGGGCGTGGAGGCGTTGGGTTTGGGGCTAGGCACGCTTGTTCACGAACTCGGCGTGGCGCCGAAAATCATCACCGGGCACGATTTCCGCTCCTATTCGGCTTCGATCAAGATGGCGTTGATCAACGGGCTGATGGCCGCCGGCTGCAAGGTGCATGACATCGGCCTTGCAGTGACGCCGATGGCTTACTTCGCACAGTTCGACCTCGACATTCCCTGCGTCGCCATGGTCACCGCCTCGCACAACGACAACGGCTGGACCGGGGTGAAGATGGGCGCCAATCGTCCGCTGACCTTCGGCCCCGACGAGATGACACGCTTAAAGGATATCGTTCTCAACGGCCGTTACAAAACGAGGGATGGCGGCGCTTACGCTTTCATCGAGAATTTTCCAGCGCGCTACATCGCCGATCTGACCAAACGGCCAAAGCTCAAACGCAAGCTGAAAGTCGTCTGCGCCTGTGGCAACGGCACCGCCGGCGCGTTCGCGCCGCAAGTTCTGGAAGCGGTCGGCTGCGAGGTGCTGCCGCTGGATTGTGAGCTCGACCACACATTTCCACGCTACAATCCGAACACCGAAGACATGAAGATGCTGCACGCCATGCGTGATGCCGTGCTGGCGAACAAAGCCGATGTCGCGCTGGGCTTCGACGGCGACGGCGACCGGTGCGGTGTTGTCGACAACGAAGGCGAGGAAATTTTCGCCGATAAGGTCGGAGTCATGCTGGCGCGCGACATCTCGGCACAACACAAGGGCGCGAAATTTGTTGCCGACGTGAAGTCCACCGGCCTGTTCATGACCGATCCGGTGCTGACCGAAAACGCCGCCAAGACCGACTACTGGAAGACCGGACATTCCTACATGAAGCGCCGCGTCAACGAGATCGGCGCGATTGCCGGCTTCGAAAAGTCCGGCCACTTCTTTTTCAACAAGCCGATGGGCCGTGGTTATGACGACGGCCTGATCTTCGCGCTTGCGGTATGCGACATGCTCGACCGCAATCCCGGCAAGAGCATGGCCGATCTCAAAAACGCTTTACCGAAGACCTGGTCGTCGCCGACCATGTCGCCACACTGCGCCGACGAACAAAAATATGGCGTGGTTGATGCAGTCGTGAAGCATTTCCAGGCGGAGCAGAAAAACGGCGGCAAGGTCGCAGGCCAGGCGATTCGCGACCTGGTCACGGTCAACGGCGTGCGCGTGACGGTCGAGGACGGCACCTGGGGTCTCGTGCGCGCCTCATCCAATAAGCCGGAGCTGGCGGTGGTGGTCGAAAGCCCGGTGTCCGAGGCGCGGATGCGCGAGATGTTCGCCGCAGTGGACGCGGTGCTGCGCACGCATCAGGAAGTTGGCGAATACAATCAGAAGATTTGAAGCCTCCGCCACGCCGGTCTCGCGCGTCTGCGGCAAAAATCCATCTTCGACGTGTCAAACTTCCACGTAGACGTCGATCTCCACCGCGCCGGGCAGCATGGCGCGCCATGCAGTGAGATAGGTCTGGAACCGCATGTCGCCGGCGATCGATTGCCGGTTCAGCTCGAAGCTTTCCGGCGCCTCATATTCGATGACCTGAATGAACTTCGCGGGATCGTCGGCATTGCGCAAAAGCTTGAGATTGGCGTTGCCGAAGGCCTGAAAGAACGGCGCCGAGGCCCGCATCATCGCCGAAAGCTGTTCCGGGTCGGCGCCCGGCATGGTGAACCGCAAGTGCAGCGTGCGCTTTACCTTTGGTTCGTCGTTTGCCATCGGTGCATCCTTACAAATACTGCGGTGCGGTGCCGCGCCGCGACTGCCGCTACCGGGCTTTTACTTGAAAGTCTCACGGAAAGCATGCCCGGGGTAGACACCGAGTATTTTCAATGTGCGCGGCTGCGACACGAATTCCAGCTCTTCGAGGGCCAGTTGCAGCGCCCGGTCCTTCGGATGACCTTGAACATCGGCATAGAATTGAGTGGCCGCAAAGCTGCCTTCGACCATGTAGCTTTCGAGCTTGGTCATGTTGACGCCATTAGTGGCGAAACCGCCGAGCGCCTTGTAAAGCGCCGCCGGGATATTGCGCACCTGAAATACGAAAGTGGTGATGACCCTTTTCTCCTTGCGGCTGGCCCATTTCGGCTTGCGCGCCAGGACGATAAAACGTGTGGTGTTGCGTTTGTCGTCGGCGACATCTTTCTTGAGTATTTGCAGTCCGTAGATTTTCGCGGCCAGTTTTGTCGCCAATGCGGCACGCGAAATATCGTCCGCTTCAGCAACCTCGCGGGCGGCACCCGCGGTATCGGCGGCGACCACGGCCGCGATACGGAGCTTGCGAATGATGTTACGGCACTGACCCAGCGCGTGTACGTGGCTTTCGACCGTCTTGATCGTGCGCAGCGTGGCACCCTCCGGCGCCATCAATTGATGCTGCACCGGCAGGAACCACTCGCCGACGATGTGCAGTCCCGACCGCGGCATCAGGTGATGGATATCGGCGACCCGGCCGGCGACCGAGTTGTCGATGGGGATCATGGCGAGCTGCGCACGGCCGCTGCGCACGGCAGCAAAGGCGTCCTCGAAGGTCGGACACGGCATTGGCAGATAATTGCGATAGGCCTCGCGGCAGGCGATATGCGAATTGGCGCCGGCCTCACCCTGGAAAGCGATTCGTTTGCGTGTGCTCATGACCGTCCCGATAGCATGGCGCGTGCGCGCGCTAAATCCTCCGGCGTATCGACGCCTAGCGGAGCCACGTCCACGACGGCTACGTCGATCCGCATGCCGGCCTCAAGCGCGCGCAACTGTTCGAGCCGTTCGCGCTTTTCCAGCGGCGACTGCGGCAGCTGCACGAATCGCTCAAGCGCCGCGCGCCGAAAGGCGTAAAGCCCGATGTGATGGTAAAGCGGTCCTTCGCCGTAAGGAGCTGTAGCACGCGTAAAGTACAGCGCTCGCAACCGCGCCGGACCGACCGGACTGCCGATCACCTTGACCACGCCGGCGCTGTCGCGTTCTTCGGCGGTTCTGATCTCCGCCGCCGCGGTCGCAATATCGACTGCCTTGTCGGCGAGCAACGCCACCGCCTCGGCAATCGTGTCGGGAGCCAACGTCGGCAGGTCGCCCTGGACGTTGACGACGATCTCGATACGGCCGCCCGGATCGAGCTTGCCCAATGCCTCGAAGACTCGATCCGACCCGGAAGCGTGGTCGGCGCGCGTCATCACGGAACGGCCGCCGGCCTTCTGCACCGCGGCTTCGATCTCGATTGAATCGGTCGCGACCACGACCGGGCCGACGGCCGCGGCTTCGGCGCGGCGCAATACATGCTCGATCATCGGCTTGCCGGCGATGTCGGCGAGCGGCTTGCCGGGCAGCCGGGCGGCCGCCATCCGGGCCGGAATGAGAATGAGAATGTCAGCCATCGATTGGACAAATCCGCCGCACTCGGCGTCGCTTATACGGGTTGCAAGAGGTAAGACAAACCGGCTATCTGTGCGATGTCCTTGACCCTGCCGTCGCGGAGCTATTCAGCGGTGAATTCATTCCAAATCAACAAAATTCTTGGGGCACTGTTGGGAACCTGTCTGGTTCTGGTAGCAGTGCACATGGCGGCCGGCGCGATCTTTGCGCCGCGGGTCGCGGCGAAGCCCGGCTATGAGGTAGCCGTCAAGCAAGAGGGTTCGGGGGAAGCAAAGGCCGGGCCCAAAACGGCCGGAGAGCCGATTGAGGCGCTGTTAGCGAGCGCCTCAGCCGAACACGGAGCGCAAATCGCCAAACAATGCGCGATCTGCCACAACTTTCAGGAAGGCCAAGGCCCGAAGATCGGTCCGGATCTGTATGGCGTGGTCGGCCGTAAGGTCGCCACTGCGCCCGGCTTCAACTATACGGCGGCGTTGAAAGCATTAGGCGGCACCTGGACGTTTGACAAATTGAACAAATGGATTACCGACCCGCGCGCCATGGTTCCGGGCACCGCCATGACGTTTGCCGGTCTGTCGAGCGAGAAGCAGCGCGCTGACGTCATCGCCTACCTCGATTCGCTGTCGAAAACTCCGGTCTCGCTGCCGAAAGCATCCGGTGCAAACACACCTGCTGCCGCCCCTGCCAATCCGCCCGCCGCGGCACCTGCGCAACCCAAGGCTCCCGCACCCGCGGCGAAGGAATAGCGGTTGACGGCTTTTTCGACTCTCATGCACGGGGATGTGAAGTCTATTTTGTCGCGGTGCGCGTCGGCAAGCTGGCGCCACAATTGGAAAGCACGTAGTGGAGCGATTTTACATTTGCCACCCATCGGGCGGCAGATCCTGAAAGCGAATGTCAATCCAAACCGCTAAGACTCATATTTGCTGGCGGTCCTTTTGATTCTAACATTCGCCTAAGAAGCTGCCGCACACGGTTGCGAATGTCAGAATCGGACCACTAGTCATCTTCGCCGCAAATTGATCGTCGGCGGCTTGGATCGCGTCGCGCCTCGGCCATGTGCCGGACCCGGCGACCCGTCATTGGCGGGGTGTAATGCGCGAAAAATCCATGGGAGCACCTGTTCCGTGAATCGCCGCAATTTGCTCACCGCCGTCCTCTTCGCGTTCGGCGCCGGACGCCTGCCGCTGCCGGATTGGATTCCCGCCGCGCGGGCCGCCGAGGAACCGGCATCGGGACCGGCATGGCGCCACGGCGTCTCGCTGTTCGGCGATCTGAAATATTCGCCTGGCTTCAAGCAATTCGACTACGTCAATGCCCGCGCACCGAAGGGCGGCGTCGCTCGGCAGATCGCAATCGGCACGTATGACAATTTCAACATCGCCGTCGCCGGCGTCAAAGGCGCGCTGGCAACCGGGATAGACTTTATATACGACACGCTGCTGGTTTCGGCGCTCGACGAAGTGTCCAGCGAGTATGGTCTCCTCGCCGAATCCGTCCGCTTTCCGGACGACTTCTCTTCGGTCACCTACCGACTGCGCGCCGAAGCGAAATGGCACGACGGCAAGCCGGTGACGCCGGAAGACGTGATCTTCTCGCTTCAAGCATTCAAGAAATACAGCCCGCAGCTCGCCGCCTATTATCGTCACGTCGTCAGGGCGGAAAAATCCGGTGAGCGCGACGTTGTCTTCACGTTCGATTCGCCGGGCAATCGCGAGTTGCCGCAGATCGTCGGCCAGATTCTGGTTTTGCCTAAGCACTGGTGGGAAGGAACCGCCGACAACGGCAGCAAGCGCGATATCGGCGCCACGACGCTTGAACCGCCGCTAGGTTCCGGCCCCTACCGGGTCAAGGAGTTTTCGCCAGGCCGCAATATCGTTTATCAGCGCGTACCCGACTATTGGGGTGAAAAGCTTAACGTCAATGTCGGCCGCGATAATTTTGAGCAATTGCGTTACGAATATTTTCGCGACACGACGGTAGCGCTGGAAGCGTTCAAGGCCGACACCGTCGATTGGCGGACCGAGAATAGCGCCAAGAACTGGGCGACCGCCTACGACTTTCCCGCGGTCAATGAAAAACGGGTGATCCGCGAGGAATTCCCCGTCAACAGCGTTGGCGTGATGCAGGCTTTCGCCTTCAACATTCGCCGCGCGAAATTTCAGGATCCGCGCGTACGCCTGGCATTTAATTTCGCGTTCGACTTTGAGGAGATGAACAAGCAGATTTTCTTCGGTCAGTACAAACGCATCGCCAGCTACTTCCAGGGTACCGAGCTCGCTTGCAGCGGATTGCCGTCAGGGCGGGAGCTTGAACTTCTCCGAACCGTCCGGGACAAAGTGCCTCGTGAGGTGTTCACCACCGCCTATACCAACCCGGTCGGCGGTAACCCGCAGGCGGTGCGCGGAAATTTGCGGGAGGCGGTGCGACTGTTCCGCGAAGCCGGCTACCAGGTACGCAACGAAAAGCTCGTCAACACCAAGACCGGCGAGCCTTATACCGTCGAGTTCCTCGCCGAGGACCCGAGCTTCGAGCGCGTGTTTTTATTCTACAAGCCGTCGCTTGACCGGCTCGGCATCACGGTGACGGTCCGAACGGTAGACGACGCCCAATACGAGAACCGGCTGCGCGGCTGGGATTTCGACATCATCACGCAATCTTGGGGTGAATCGCTTTCGCCCGGCAACGAGCAACGCGGATATTGGGGCTCGCAAGCCGCCGATCAGCCGGGATCCCTGAACTTGATCGGCATCAAGGATCCCGCGGTCGACGCCATGATCGATCGCATCATTTTCGCCAAGAGCCGCGACGATCTGGTTGCGGCGACCCACGCGCTCGATCGCGTGCTCTTGTGGAACCATTATGTCGTGCCGCAATGGTCCTATGGCAAAGTGCGCAGCGCCCGCTGGGACAGGTTCGGCCGTCCCGATCCGCTGCCGAAATACGGAGCATCATCGTTTCCGACGGTGTGGTGGTGGGACGCCGAAAAGGCCGCGAAAACGGGAAGCCGATAGTGGCCGGCGATGACGTCCGCCCGGTTGCGCGCCCGGCCGCGGTGACGCGCCGGCGCGCCCTGACGCTTGCCGCCAGCGCGGCGGCGGCGGCCGGTTCAGGATTTCACATTGCGCGCGCCGACGAGATCGAATCGCACGGTTTGTCGGCATTCGGCGACCTCGCCTATCCGGCGGACTTCGGCCACTTCAGCTACGTCAATCCGCAAGCGCCGAAGGGCGGCGTATTCTCCCAGATCGGGCCGAACCGGCAATTCAATCAAAACTTCCTGACCTTCAACTCGCTCAACAGTTACATCCTCAAGGGTGACGCGGCGCAGGGCATGGAACTCACCTTCGCCACGTTGATGGCGCGATCCGGCGACGAGCCGGACGCCATGTACGGCTTTGCCGCCGCCAAGGTTCGGCGTTCGGTCGATGGCGTCAGCTACCGGTTCTACATCCGGCCCGCGGCGACGTTTCACGACGGCACACGGCTGACCGCCCACGACGTGGCGTTCTCGCTGAATATCCTCAAGGAAAAAGGCCACCCGCTGATTACGCAATCGCTGCGTGATTTTGTCGGCGCCAAAGCCGACGACGACGTCAGCGTGGTTGCCACGTTCGCGCCGAAGCGGGCGCGCGACGTGCCGCTCCTGGTCGCCGGCCTGCCGATCTTCTCGCGCGCCTATTATTCGACGCACCCCTTCGACGAGTCGACGCTCGAAATCCCGCTCGGGTCCGGCGCCTACAAAGTGGGCCGTTTCGACGCCGGGCGTTATATCGAATTCGAACGCGTCAAAGATTGGTGGGGAGCCGAGCTGCCGGTGTCGCGCGGCCAGAACAATTTCGACATCGTGCGGTTTGAATATTATCGCGACCGCGATGTCGGCTTCGAAGGATTCACTGCCGGAAATTATCTGTTCCGCGAGGAATTTACTTCGCGCACCTGGGCGACCCGTTACGATTTCCCGGCCATCGAGGACGGACGTGTCAAGAAGGACGTCCTGCCGGACGACACGCCGTCCGGTGCGCAAGGCTGGTTCATCAACACGCGGCGGGCGAAATTCGCCGATCCGCGGCTGCGCGAGGCACTATGCGACGCCTTCGACTTTGAATGGACCAACAAGACCATCATGTATTCGTCGTACGACCGCACCGTTTCGGTATTCCAGAACTCCGATATGATGGCCAACGGCGTTCCGAGCGCCGACGAACTTAAGCTGCTTGAGCCGTTCCGCGGCCGCGTTCCCGACGAAGTATTCGGCGAGCCCTACTTGCCGCCGGTTTCCGACGGCTCAGGTCAAGACCGCACGTTGCTGCGCAAAGCCTCGAACCTGCTCAAGGATGCCGGTTGCGCCATCGAGAACGGCAAACGGGTTTTGCCGAACGGCGAGGCGATCAGCATCGAATTCCTGATCGATGAACCGACCTTCGAACCGCATCACATGCCGTTCATCAAGAATCTCGGTACGCTTGGCATCGATGCCTCGCTGCGCATTGTCGACCCGGTGCAGTATCGCGCCCGGCGCGATGACTTCGATTTCGATATTACCGTCGATCGCTTCAGCTTTTCTTCGACGCCGGGCGATTCGCTACGCTCGTTCTTCTCCTCACAGGCGGCGGCACTGAAGGGCTCGAACAATCTGGCCGGGATCGCCGATCCCGCCGTCGACGCCCTGATTGACGTCATTATCGCGGCGCCCACCCGGCCGGCGCTGGTCACGGCCTGCCGCGCGCTTGACCGTGTCCTGCGCGCCGGCCGCTACTGGATCCCGCATTGGTATAAGGCTTCGCACTGGATCGCCTATTGGGACGTTTTCGGCCGGCCACCGGAGCAACCGCGTTACCTCCGCGGTATTCCCGAAACCTGGTGGTACGATCGCGTTAAAGCAGCGAAACTCGGGCGGGCGGGCTAGACCACATCCGCGCCCTCCTCGTGTCGGGGAGCGGAAAGAGTAACAACATGACTGCTTATATCATCCGTCGCATCCTGTTCATGATCCCGACCATCTTCGGAATCATGCTGGTATCGTTCGTTGTGGTGCAATTCGCTCCCGGCGGCCCGGTTGAACGCGTCATCGCGCAGCTTTCCGGAAACGACACCGGCGCCACCTCGCGCATCTCCGGCTCGGCGGGCGGCGACTTTGGCGCGCGCGGCGCGCTCCAATCGGGCGCGCAGATGGACATCAACGCCAAGTATCGCGGCGCGCAGGGATTGGACCCGGAATTCATCAAGAGCCTGGAAAAACAGTTCGGCTTCGATAAGCCCGCATACCAACGTTTTTTCCTGATGATGTGGAATTACCTGCGCTTCGATTTCGGAAAGAGTTATTTTCGCGATGTCACCGTCCTCCAGCTCATCAAGGAGAAGTTGCCGGTCTCGATCTCGCTCGGCATTTGGATGACGCTTTTGAGCTATTTGATCTCGATTCCGCTCGGCATCCGCAAAGCCGTGCGCGACGGTTCGCAATTCGACGTTTGGACGTCGAGCGTCATCATTGTCGGCTACGCCATCCCCGGTTTTTTGTTCGCCATCCTGCTGATTATTCTGTTTGCCGGCGGTTCCTTCTACGACATCTTCCCGCTGCGCGGCCTCACCTCCGACGGCTGGTCGCAGTTTCCCTGGTGGAAAAAGATCCTCGACTATTTCTGGCATCTGACATTGCCGATCATATCGATGGGTCTGGCAGCGTTCGCCACCATGACGCTGCTGACCAAAAATTCGTTTCTTGAGGAACTGCGCAAGCAATATGTGCTCACCGCGCGCGCCAAAGGCTGTTCGGAGCACCAGGTTCTCTACGGCCACATTTTCCGCAATGCCATGCTGCTGGTCGTCGCCGGCTTTCCCGGTGCGTTCGTCAGCGCTTTTTTCGCCGGCGCGCTCCTGATCGAGACCATCTTTTCGCTCGACGGACTCGGATTGCTCAGCTTCGAAAGCGTGCTCAATCGCGATTATCCCGTGGTGTTCGCCAACCTCTACATCTTCGCGCTGGTCGGGCTGGTGGTGAACCTGATTTCCGACCTCACCTATACCTGGATCGATCCCCGCATCGATTTCGAGACGCGGGAGGTCTGAGTTGGACGTCGAAATCCGCTCCAACGAAAAGATCGAGCCGCCGATGCGGCTGCGGCCGGATGTCGAGCCGACCGGGCCGCTCGGACTTTCGCCTCCGCCGCGGCGGTTCGCGCTGTCCCCGATCAACCAGCGGCGGTGGCGCAATTTCAGGACCAATCGACGCGGCTACTTTTCGCTGTGGATTTTCCTCGTCCTGTTCGTCGTTTCGCTGTTTGCCGAAGTCGTCGCCAACGATAAGCCGCTCTACATCAGCTATCAGGGCAAGTCGTATTTTCCGATCCTCTTCGCCTACCCGGAGACCACGTTTGGCGGTGATTTCGAGACCGCCGCCGATTATCGCGATCCGTTCGTGCAAAAGCTGATTGCCGACAAAGGCGGCCGCATGATCTGGCCGCCGATCCGCTATTCCTACGCCACCCACAATCTCGATTTGCCGACGCCGGCGCCGTCCAAGCCGACGTGGCTGCTGACCAAGAAGGAATGCGCGCCGGTGCTGGAGCGCAAACACCTCAAAAGCTGCCGCGACCTCGAATACAACTGGCTCGGCACCGACGATCAGGGCCGTGACGTGCTGGCGCGCTTGATCTACGGGTTCCGTGTGTCGGTCCTGTTCGGTCTTATCCTGACCATCGTCTCTTCGCTGGTCGGCGTCGCTGCCGGCGCCGTGCAAGGCTATTTCGGCGGCTGGGTCGACCTTCTGTTCCAGCGTTTCATTGAAATCTGGACCTCAGTGCCGGAGCTTTATCTGCTGCTCATCATTTCTTCGGTGCTGGTGCCGGGCTTCTTCGTTCTGCTCGGCATCCTCTTGTTATTTTCGTGGGTGCGGCTGGTCGGCCTCGTGCGCGCCGAATTTTTGCGCGGCCGTAATTTCGAATACATCCTCGCGGCACGCGCGCTCGGCGTATCGAATACGGTGATCATGTTCCGCCACCTGTTGCCGAATGCCATGGTCGCGACGCTGACGTTCCTGCCATTCATCATGTCTTCATCGGTGATGACGCTGACCGCGCTGGATTTTCTCGGCTTCGGACTGCCGCCCGGCTCGCCGTCGCTTGGCGAACTCTTGTCGCAGGGCAAGGCCAATGTGCAAGCGCCGTGGCTTGGCCTGGCCGGCTTTTTCACCGTCGCGCTGATGCTATCCCTCCTCATCTTCATCGGGGAAGCGGTGCGGGACGCCTTCGATCCGCGAAAGACGTTCCTATGAGCACCGAACCGCTCGTCTCCATCCGCGACCTCTCGGTCGCCTTTCGTGCCGACGGCCACGAAACGCTGGCGGTCGACCGCGTCTCCTTCGACATCGGCAAAGGTGAGACCATGGCGCTGGTCGGCGAATCCGGCTCCGGCAAATCGGCGACTGCGCTGTCGATCCTCAAGCTCCTGCCCTACCCTGCGGCGCGGCATCCTTCCGGCAGCATCCTGTTCAAGGGCCGCGATCTGATGCCGCTTTCGGAACGCGACATGCGCCGCGTCCGCGGCGACGACATCACCATCGTCTTCCAGGAGCCGATGACATCGCTTAACCCGCTGCATACGATCGAAAAGCAGATCGGCGAAATTCTGCTGCTGCATCGCGGGTTGACCGGAACGGCGGCGCGGGCGCGAACGCTCGAAGTCTTGACGCAAGTCGGCATTCCCGATCCGCAAAGCCGGCTGGGCAGCTATCCGCACCAGCTTTCCGGCGGCCAGCGGCAGCGCGTCATGATCGCCATGGCGCTTGCCAACGAGCCCGACCTGCTGATCGCCGACGAACCGACGACGGCACTCGATGTCACCGTACAGGCGCAAATCATTGAATTATTGCGGGACCTCCAGAAACGCCTCGGCATGTCGCTTCTGTTCATCACTCACGATCTCGGCATTGTGCGGAAAATTGCGCAAAAGGTCTGCGTGATGAACCAGGGCAAGATCGTCGAACAAGGCGACGTCCAGCGCGTCTTCGCCGCACCCGCGCATGCCTACACCCGCGCGTTGCTCACCGCCGAGCCGAAACCCGATCCGGCCCCGCCGCAGCCCGACGCGCCAATGATCCTGGAAGCCAAAGATTTAAAAGTGTGGTTTCCGGTCAAGCGCGGCGTGCTGCGCAAGGTGGTCGGACATATCAAAGCCGTCGATGGCGTGAGCATCGATTTGCGCAAGGGCGAAACGCTCGGCGTGGTCGGCGAGTCCGGCTCCGGCAAGACGACGCTTGGGCTAGCCTTGCTCCGGCTGATCTCTTCCGACGGGCCGATCGTGTTCATGGGCAGCGCGCTGCAAGGCCTTCGCTTCAAGCAGATGCGGCCGTTCCGGCGCGACATGCAGATCGTGTTTCAGGACCCGTACGGATCCTTGTCACCGCGCCTGTCGGTTGCCGAAATCATCAGCGAAGGTTTGTTGGTCCACGATCCGGGCCTGCCGCGACAGGACCGCGATCAGCGCGTCATGCGGGCGCTCGCCGACGTCGGGCTCGATCCCGCCATGCGCTCTCGCTTTCCGCACGAATTCTCCGGTGGCCAGCGGCAGCGCATCGCGCTGGCCCGCGCCGTCGTGCTGGAACCGACCTTCGTCGTGCTCGACGAACCGACCAGCGCGCTGGACATGCTCATTCAGTCGCAAATGGTCGATCTGCTGCGCGACTTGCAGAAACGGCGAAATTTGACCTACCTGTTCATTTCGCACGACCTGCGAGTGGTCGCCGCACTGGCAAGCCGTCTCATCGTGATGCGGCAAGGCAAAGTGGTGGAGGCCGGCGTCGCCGCCGATCTGTTCAAGCATCCGCGGAGCGACTATACGCGCGCACTATTCGCCGCCGCGTTCAATCTGGAAAGCGCGCCGACCGACGTCGTCGCGCAATGAGACCGCGCGGGCCCGCCTCGTGAAGGCGAGCCCGCGATATGCGGCTTATTTCGGGGCTTCTGCCGCCGTCTGGCCGGGCGGCTCGATGCGGAAGGTGAAGATCGTCACCTTCTCGCCCGGCTTATACGGCCCCGGCACCTTGTTGTGTACCGGCGGAATCGAGCGCAGATACGCGACCACCGCCTTGACGTCGTCCTTCGTCATGTTGACGAAGGCTTGATAGTTCATGATCGGCGCAAGCTGCCGGCCGTCCGGACGCCTGCCGGTGGTGATCGCGGCGGCGATCTGCTCGTCAGTCCAGCCGCCAATGCCGGTTTCCTTGTCCGGCGTAATGTTCCGGCCGTTGAACACGCCGAGGCCGGGGATTTCAAAGCCAACGTCCGACCCGCCGAGATACTTGTTCGGGTCCGGTTTGCCGAAGAAGAAGCCGGGCGTGTGGCAGTCGTTGCAGCCGGCAACCACGACCAGGTAGTGGCCGCGCTCAATCGCCGTCTCGGCGTGCGCTTTCGGCAGAGGATTCACCGCTGAAGCCATTGCGGCAATCGCGGCCGTAATAATGACGTAGCTTATCGCTCTCATAGTCGCCCCCCTTCCAATTTTCCGGACGCACTATCACGATTGCCATCGCGCCCGTCCAGACTCGCGGGAGTACGTTATACGGAGCGGTTCGAAGCGCAAGCGCCGGCGATTGAGGCTGCTTCGCCAGGAAGGTTTTAGGGGCGTCAGCCGGTGGGCAGGCGCCGTTCGCTGAAATGCCGCCAAATCATGATCCCGATCCCGGCCACCACGGCGGCCAGCAGGATCAGCAGCAGCGCCGAATTCTCGATCCAGGCAATCGCCGGGATGCCGAAAGCCATGATCAGGCCGAGCAGGCAAATCTGCCATGAGAAAATGTGCACCCCGGAGGTAAAGGTACCGAGCGCCAGCAGCGTGAAGATGGCGACGCCGGTCGATTGGGCCGTGAACAACCTTTGAACGCCGCTCAAAAACATGATGTTCATGACCAGCAGGAATGCGAGCCAATGCGCCACTTGGGTGCCGATCAGCCGCAGCTTGCCTTTCATATCCGGCGCGCTTGGCCACCCGTACCAGACGCAAACAAGGGCGATGAGCGGCGCCAGGATTTCCCAATAGATCAGGATCGGATGCTTCGAAAAGCTGGTATAGGCCACCCCACCGATCGTCAGGAGCAACAATATACTGAATGGCAGTTCCCTGATCCAAAAGCCCGCATGCGGCGATCGATGCGGCCGCGGTTCGTGCGGTGGCGGCACGTGCGGGACGCTCAAGGGCTCGGCGGGTGTCGGCTCGGTGCTGCTCATCACTGCCTCCGATCCTAAAGGTAGGCTACAAAAACGCCCTGCGCCACTATCGGCGGCCTAGTCTTCGGATGCTTGAAACCTCGGCACCCGAAGCGCGGATGCGGGCGACGGCATCCGCTATCGGCTCGATCACCACCGCCATATGAAATGCGTTGGCGTGCAGCAGGCTTGCCCGGTCGCGAATGATGCCGACGTGGCCTTTCCAGAAAAAAAGATCGCCGCGTTGCGGATCGCCGGCATCCGCGGCCGTGCCGAGCGCCTGTTCCTGCAGGTCGCTGTCGCGCGGACAGGCAATGCCGCAGGCAGTAAGCGCCATTTGCACGAGACCGGAGCAATCGAGGCCAAGCATGGTCTTGCCGCCCCACAGATATGGCGCGCCGACGAACCGCTCCGCCACCGCCACGAAGTCGGTCTCATGCGTGTCGATCGGAGCGAGATGCACCGCCGGCAAAAAACGGCCCGATGCCGTCACCGCAAAGTTGCCATCGAAGCGAGCGACCGCGACGCGGGCGCCGAGCGGCAGCGCTTCGAGCGGCGTCGTCTTGATCGACGGCGCAGGAAAAACAAAGGTCCGCAGCGAAACGACTTTGTGGGTTGGCGTTGCGCCTGGCACCGTCAGGCCGTTCGCCGGCAGCCAACCGACATAGCCGTCTGCCGCCAGTTGGCCCCAAGCCCAGCCCTCGTCATTCGTTTCATAGATCGTGACACGCTCGCCCTTGAGAGCTTCGGTCGCAAGCGGCGCATCCGGCGACGGTTCGAGGCGGAGTGGCGCTTGCGGTTCGATCACCTCGCGGGCATGACCGTCGACATAGCGCGCCGCGACCACCTTGCCCTCGAGCGTCCTCGCCGCGAGATCGGCGCGAGCCGGCGTCAGGCGTGGATCGAAGGCGGCCACCGATCCAACTCAGCGGTAACGGTCGGCGAGGAGCGCATAGAGAGCGCGTGCGGCTTGTAGCTCGCCGCCCTCGGGTCGTCCCGGCTTGGCGCTCGGCGTCCAGGCAAAAATATCGAAATGCACCCAGGACGCTGCTGCGACGAACCTACGCATGAATAAGGCGGCGGTGATGGCGCCGGCTTGGCCGCCGCTGCCGACGTTATTGATGTCGGCAACCTTGGATTCGAGCATGGCTTGGTAGGGACGCCACAACGGCAGTCGCCATAGCGGATCGTTTTCCGACACACCGCAGCGGCTCAATTCGTCCGCAAGTTTGTCGTCGTCGGTAAAAAAGGGCGGCAGTTCTGGACCGAGCGCGACCCGCGCGGCGCCGGTGAGCGTGGCAAAATCCGCGAGCAGCGCCGGTTCCTCCTCGTCAGCGAGCGCGAGCGCATCGGCGAGAACGAGACGGCCCTCAGCATCGGTGTTGCCGATCTCAACAGTAATGCCTTTGCGCGACGGGTAAACGTCGCGCGGCCGAAACGCGGCGCTGGAGATCACGTTTTCGACGGCCGGGATCAGTACACGCAGACGCACCTTCAGACCGCCCGCCATGATCATGTGGGCGAGCGCGAGCGCGGTCGCCGCGCCGCCCATGTCTTTTTTCATATTGAGCATGGAAGCGTCCGGCTTGATGTCGAGGCCGCCGGTATCGAAACAAACGCCCTTGCCGACCAGCGTGACCCGCGGCCGGTTTGCCTCGCCCCATTGCAGGTCGATCAGCCGCGGCGGCTGCACCGCCGCGCGCCCGACCGCGTGGATCAGCGGAAAGTTCCCGGCCAGCAAATCGTCGCCGACGACGGCGGTGACATTGGCGCCGTGGCGACTGCCTAGAGCGCGCGCCGCCTGTTCGAGTTCAGCCGGGCCCATATCGTTCGCCGGCGTGTTGATCAGATCGCGCGCGAGCGTGACCGCTTCAACGGTGCGCTCAAGTTCATTGCGACCGACGCCTTGGGGCAGATCGAGTTGTGCCTGTGGCCGCTCGGCTTTGCGGTAACGAACAAAACGATACGTGCCGAGGGCAAAAGCGAGCGCAGCGAGCCGTGTATCGTGCGGTTCGTTGGCGAAGCGGTAGACGCCGCCGGGCAACTGTTCCGGCAGACGGCCGGGAAGGAAAAGATTTCTCGGTTCATCGGCGCCTTCGAGCCCAAACAGCACTCCGCCCAATCCGTCGGCCGCCGGCAACAAAAGACACTGGCCCGGCTTTGGTTCGAAGCCGGCCGCATCGGCGTAGGCGCGCGCAGGCGGATCAAGCCGCTCGCGCAATTCCGCGTAGTTCGCCGTGGTGACGAACCAGATCGGTATCGCCGCCGTTCCGTTTGTGCTGAAGGTCGAAGCCATCACTCTGCGTGGCTACCATGTCGGCGGCAATCCGGGAAGCTGACGCGCTCGTGGTCCGAGCGAACAGCCTTGGATTTGAGATTGCCTTCAGGAATTTGCCGCTGGGCGTGTGGCGAATGCATCCGCTCCACTATGCCCTGCCCCGCGCAAAGCCGCGGTCCTGCCGAACGCCGTAGAATGCGTATAGCAACAGCCCGATCACCATCCACCCGCCGAAGCGGAGCCACGTGTCGAATGGCAAGCCCGCCATCAGGAACGCGGAGGCGATCGCGCCCAGCGGGGCAACCACAAAGACCGCCGGAGTCTTGAACGAACGCTGCAAGTCCGGCTCCCTGATGCGGAGCACCAGCACTCCCAGACAGACGATGGCAAAAGCGAATAAAGTGCCGATACTGACCAACTCGCCCACCAATCCGATCGGGAGCAGACCCGCGAGCACCATGACGACGCAGCCGGTGATCAGCGTCGTTACATAGGGTGTACGAAAACGGCTATGGACCTTGGCCGCGACGCGCGGCAGCAGCCCGTCGCGCGCCATCGAGTAGAACACCCGCGGCTGCCCGAGCAACATGACCAGGATCACCGACGTCAGGCCGAGAATGATGCCGAGCTTGAGGATCGGCGAAAGCGCCGTCAGTCCAATCGAGTCGATGCCGACCGCGATGGGGTCGGGCACGTTAAGCTTGTCGTAGGACACGACACCGGTCAGCACGAAACCGACTGCAACATAAAGCACGGTGCAAATCGCCAGCGAACCGAGGATCCCGATCGGCATATCGCGCTTGGGATTGCGTGCTTCCTGGGCGGCGGTCGAAACAGCGTCGAAGCCGATATAGGCAAAGAACACAACCGCCGCCCCGCGGATGACGCCGCTCATCCCAAATTCCCCGGGGCCGACATTCGGCGGAATAAAGCTGCCGTGCGGATTGCCGGCAGTTATCCAATGCGCGGTGCTTACGAATGGCGCAGCGGCAACAATAAAGACCAGGATAATGACGAGCTTGATGCCGACGATGATGTTGTTGGCCCTCGCCGATTCGTGGATGCCGACGACGAGCAGCGCCGAAATTCCGGCGATCACCAGCATCGCCGGAACATTCAACAACGCGCCGGTGGCGTGCCAGGCGTGAGCGGCGGGATCGTAGGCGAACGGCGAGCCGGCGAAGGCCCGCGGAACGACGATGCCGATATCCCTGAGAAAGCTGACGACATAGCCCGACCAGCCGATCGCCACCGTGGTCGCGCCAAGGGCGTATTCGAGGATCAAGTCCCAGCCGATGATCCACGCGACCAGTTCGCCCATGGTGGCGTAAGCGTAGGTGTAGGCGCTGCCGGCGATCGGCACCGTGGAAGCCATCTCCGCGTAGCACAGACCGGCAAACGCGCAGGCAAAAGCGCCGAGTACGAAGGACAACGTAATCGCCGGTCCGGCGTTGGCGGCGGCCGCATGTCCGGTGAGTACGAAAATACCAGCGCCGATGATCGCACCGATACCGAGCGCGACCAGATTTAACGCCGACAGGCTCCGTTTGAGCGGCACTCCATTATGGGTGTGCAGCGCCTGTATTTCCGGTTCCTCGGCCTCCGCCTCCAGAACCGCCAGCGGCTTGCGCGCCCAGAGTCTCGACATGACAGCGATCCTCTACGAATTCGGCGGCGCGTCAACAAGCGCGCGGCGTTGACGTTTCAGTGCAGACCCTGACGTTTCAGTGCAGGCCCGCCGCCGCCAGCGCGGTCTGTTGGCGCTTGGCGACGCGATCGAGCGAAAAATCTTCGATTGCCTCATTGAACAGCCGATAGAAATTGAGCTCGGCGCGAAGGTGCAAAAACACCGCGCCGAGACCGATGGCGGCGCGATCCATAAAGACAAACTCGCGCGGCACCGTCACCGGGCCGTTTTGCTTGAGCAACTGATGCACGCGAAACGCTTCGCGGCGGCCATATTCCGCCGGCGCGACGCCGTCGGCGATGGTGCGCACACGGTCGTCCAGCAGCGGGCCGTAAATGAAGCGCGCCCAGATGTTGAGCGCATCGATCAGATCGCGCGAAAGCCGGCGAAAACCCCAGGTCTCGTAGGCGTGAACCACCAGGTCCTCATCGTCGTGCAGCAGGCCGTGATAGAGATCGGCGACGCCGCGGACGAATTTCGGCGGGAAAATCCGGATGCAGCCGTAATCAAGCAAGTTGATGCCGATCGGCGCCGACGGCTTACGCCGCCGCGTCCCGTTCGCGCCGAACACCGTGTAATTGCCAAGATGCGGATCGCCATGGATGACGCCGAAACGGCTGAACGGCAGCCACCAGGCGGTGAACATCGCGGTCGCCAGCGCGTTGCGCACGGCAAGCGGATCGTCCTTGTGCGCGAGCATGCGGCTGCCATCGAGCCAGTCGAGCGTCAGCAGTCGTCCGGTAGAGAGTTCGGGCCACGTGCGCGGCACGCGCACAATATCGATGCCATCGAGCATGGTGCGATAAAGCGCAACGTGCTTGGCTTCCCGCCGATAGTCGAGTTCCTCGCGCACGCGGTCGCCGATTTCCTTACCGATCTCGCGGGTATCGAGCGCGCCGTCGAGACGCCGGCGGATGGCAAGCAGCCATCCGAGTTGCTGCAAATCGGCTTCGACCGCCGACTCCATGTCGGGATATTGCAGCTTGCAGGCAAGCCTTGAGCCGTCATGCGAAAGCGCGCGGTGCACTTGGCCGAGCGAAGCGGCCGCCGCCGGATGGTGCTCGAAACTTGCGAACTTGCCTTGCCAGTCGGGACCGAGTTCCGCCGTCATCCGCCGTTTCACGAACGCCCAACCCATCGGCGGCGCTTCGCTCTGAAGTTTTTGCAGTTCTACCGCGTATTCCGGCGGCAGGAGATCCGGGATGGTCGACATCAATTGCGCGACCTTCATCAACGGCCCTTTGAGTCGCCCAAGCGCAGACGACAGCGCCGTAGCCTCGGCGGCCCGGTCGGACTTGGCGCCGATCAGCCGTCGCCCGGCATAGCGCACCGCCACGCCGCCGACATTGGCGCCGACGCGGGCGTAGCGCGCCGCGCGGGCCGATAAGCGGTTTTTTTCGCGGTCCGGTTTTTCCGATTTCGGCATCACGTCTTCGGCCAATTATCGCGGATCCAGCGAGCGAGACTTTCTTCGCTCACCTCACCGGCAGCGAGCGCCAGAATTATTTTGGTCGCATGCGCTTGTTCCCGAGTAAATCTTACGCCGTTTTTACCCAAGAAAATCATCATGCTATTGAAGGCTTTCCAGCTCTTCAATCATGCGCTCAATGACGCCGATGCCACCCTGCCAGAACGACGGATCGCGGGCGTCGAGGCCGAAGGGCGCCAATAACTCGGAATGGTGCTTGGTGCCGCCGGCCGACAGCATGGCGAGGTAGCGCTCGGCAAAACCGTCGGCGGCATTTTCGTATACGGCATAAAGCGAGTTCACCAGGCAATCGCCGAAGGCATACGCGTAAACGTAAAACGGCGAATGGATGAAATGCGGAATGTACGCCCAAAACGTTTCGTAGCCGGGCTTGAGTTCGATGGCGGGGCCAAGACTCTCGTATTGAACCTCGAGCCATAATTCGCCGATCCGCTGCGCAGTCAGTTCGCCCTTCCGGCGTTCGGTGTGGACAGAACGCTCGAAGGTGTAGAACGCGATCTGACGCACCACCGTGTTGATCATGTCCTCGACCTTGGCGGCGAGCATCGCCTTGCGCTCTTTCTTGTCGGTCGTGGCGGCCAATAGCTTTCGGAACGTCAGCATCTCGCCGAACACGCTCGCGGTTTCCGCAAGCGTCAGCGGCGTCGGCGCCATCAGCGCCCCGTTCGGCGCCGCCAGCACTTGATGCACCCCGTGACCCAACTCGTGCGCGAGCGTCATCACGTCGCGCGGCTTGCCCTGATAGTTGAGCAGCACATACGGATGCGCCGACGGCGTCGTCGGATGAGCAAACGCGCCGGGAGCCTTGCCCGGGCGGACCGGAGCATCGATCCATTTGTCGGTGAAGAACCGCTCGGCGATTTCCGCCATCTTCGGCGAAAACGCGCCGTAAGCGGTCAGTACCGTGTTGCGCGCTTCGGTCCAGCCGACCGCGCGGGTCGGTACCTGCGGCAGCGGCGCATTGCGATCCCAATGCGGCAACCGCTTTTTGCCGAACCACCGCGCCTTGAGCGCATAGTAACGGTGCGACAGCCGCGGATAGGCGGCGCGCACGGCGACTACCAGCGCGTCCACCACTTCGCGCTCGACCCGATTGTCCAGATGCCGCGCGTCGGCGATGTCGGCGAAGCCGCGCCAGCGGTCGGAGATTTCCTTGTCCTTGGCCAGCGTGTTGGTGATGAGCGCAAAGTCCTGGACATGATCCTTGAAGGTCGCCGCCAGCGCCTGCGCGGCGGCTTTGCGCTTCGCGCCGGAGCGATCCTGCAAAAGCGTCAGCACCGGCTCGATGGCGAGCGATTTGCCGAGAACCTTGAAACGCAATTTGGCGATGGCGGCGTCAAATTGCCGATTCCACGCGGAGTACGCGGTCATCGATTTCTCGTGAAACAATTGCTCGACGCGATCCTCGAGTTGGTAGGGCCGGTAGCGGCGGACGTCCTCGAGCCACGGCCGGTAGTGGCCGAGCGCCGGCTCGTGCATCGCCGCATCAAGCAGCGCGTCTTCGATCCGGTTGAGTTCGAGGGTGAAAAACAACAAATGCGTCGAGGCCGCGGTAAGCCGCTCCTGCACGTCGCCATAGAACTTGGTGCGGGCCGGATCGACCGTGTTGCCGGCATGCAGAAGGCCGGCATACGAGCCAAGCCGGCCCATCATGTCGTCGATTGCCTCATAGCGGCGAACCGCCTCGGCGAGCGTCGCTCCGGCCTGCGCGGAGCGGGCGATGTCGTCGAGCTTACCCTTGTAGTCATTCTCAAAGGCCAGGCTCTCAGCGTCGGCGCGACCGAGGTCGCGTTTGATCGCCGGATCGTCCGGAGCGGAATAAAGGTCGGCCAAATTCCACTCGGGCAGAGTCCCGAGCGGATTCTTTCGAGCAGCCGACCGGTCGGATTTAGCCCGCCGTCCGGCGGCCCTGGTTTTTGCCATTGTCTCGCTGCGTCCGCGGTGGAATCGTCTGCCTCACCGGCTATTCATGTGGCGCAGCGCCTATACATGCGCAAGACCGCGACCGCACGAGGCTTCCGTTCGACCATGGCAAAAGTGCTCATTCCGATCCCGAGCAAGGATTTCGACCCGAGCGAAGTCGCCATCAGCTGGAGCGTCCTCAAACGCCTCGGCCATTCCGTCGCCTTTGCCACGCCCGACGGACAGCCCGGCGCGGCTGACGATCTGATGCTTACCGGTCAGGGGCTCGATGTCTGGGGCTTCATTCCCGGACTGAAGCGCTTCACGGTGATCGGGCGTTTGATGCGGGCCAATGCGGAAGCCCGCGCGGCCTATGCGAAGATGCGCGAGGATCCGGCGTTCAAATCGCCGCTGCAATGGCGGCAGGTGCGCCGCGACGATTTCGATGGTTTGTTGTTGCCCGGCGGCCACCGCGCGCGCGGCATGCGGCAATATCTGGAAAGCGAGATTTTGCAGAAGCTGGTGGCGGAATTTTTCGCCGCTAACCTGCCGGTCGGCGCCATTTGCCATGGCGTCCTCCTCGCCGCCCGCAGCCAGGCCGCCGACGGCCATTCGGTGCTGTTCGGGCGGCGCACCACGGCACTGACCTGGGCGTTGGAACGGGCGGGTTGGCGGGTCGGCCGCGTCGTCCGCTTCTGGGACCCGAGCTACTATCGTACCTACAACGACGGGCCCGGCGAGCCCGAAGGTTTTATGTCGGTGCAGCAGGAGGTCACCCGCGCGCTGGCGCGTCCCGCGGACTTTCTCGACGTTCCCGCCGACGCTTCCGACTTCCGCCGCAAGACGAGCGGCATGGCCCGCGATACCTGGGAGGACGATCGGGCCGCATTTGTCGTCGGCGACGGCAATTATGTCTCGGCGCGCTGGCCCGGTGACGTCCACACCTTCGCCAAGGAATTTGCCGGCCGGCTCGCTCGGCAGAGAGCGTAGCGACCGACGCCGTTTTCAATCTTCGTATTTGGCGGGCTTGGTCTCGGACAGAAACACCCACAACAGCGCAGTTGCAGCGACGGCGATGGCGGCGAGCGGCAAGTAGCCGATCTTCGGTCCGAACGCCTGAAACAGAAATCCTGTAGCGCTTACGCTCACGGACGCGGCGATGCCGCTCATCGTCCCCACCACCCCGACGGCCAGATTAAACCGGCCGGTGTTCGCGGTCAGATCGGTGATCACCAGCACGGTGAGCACGCCGATGGTCGCGCCGCTAATTCCGCTCATAATCTGGCCGATGACCAAGAACGTATAGTTGGCAGTGACAGCCAGCAGTAGAGCGCGGATGGGCTCGATGCCAAAACCGATCAGCAGCAGGGGCCGACGGCCGCGCTTCTCGGCATGAAAGCCGACCCACGGTGCCAGAATAGCCACGACGACCTGGGGCACGATAATCAGCACCGACATCCAGATCGCGGCACTCGCGCGCATCTCGGTGGCGACTTTTTCCCCGATCAACGGCAGCATGGAGGCGTCGGCGAGCTGAAATAACAGTGTCGCCGCGGCGAATAAAACAAGCTTGCGATTTTTCGCCAGATCGAGGATGCGCGCGATACCGGCGCTTTGCCGCTTGCCGGCCGGGCCATTGCGCGCCCGGGCGTAATCGATTTCCTCACCGCGGATGCGCGCAAGCGCAAACAGCGCCGGTACGCACAAGATCGCCGCCGACGTAAAAATCGCGCCTTTGGCGATGTAGGCGCCGGCCGCGCCCATCAGCGCCGCCGTCAGCGCGTGTCCGGCGGCCGCAAAGCGATAATTGCGGCCGGTGCGTACCGACATGGCCCGCCGCCCGACCAGCCCGAGGCTAATGGCGCCGATGGCGGGCGTGATGATCCCGGCGGTCCCACCTTGCAAAACTTCCGCCAAAAATACCGCGGCAAAGTTCGGCGCGAAGGCGAGGATCAGCGCGGCCGCGCCGGTCATCAGGATGCCGAGCGCCGCCAAGCCGCGTTTCCATGTCACGGCATCGGCAAGCGCGCCACCGGGAATCTGGCTGGCAACGCCCGCTATCCCGCCTGCAGCCAGCGCAACACCGATGTGCCCTTGCGACCAACCCAATTGCGCGAGATAAAACGCCACGAACGTGCCGAAGCCGGTTTGCACGTCGGCGATGAAGAAGTTCATCCAGTCGAGGCCGTGCCGGCTCTGCGCTGACGCCGGCGTGCGCAGCGCTTGTCGCGCCTGTCGGTAACTTTGGGCTGCGCGAGGGAGCCGCCAATGGCGATGTTCGGCAACTGCGTGCATGAACGGCAGTTGCAAAACGCCGGCCGGCGGCCTGCGGTTCCCTGCGTCTGAGTAACGCGTTGTCGAAGAAGTGAATGTTGGCTTTAGTCGCCGCCCGGCCGAGCCGGCATGAGCGCTCCGGCTCCAACAGCACGCCGACTGCGGGAGCTCCGTGACTGAGAACGACGCCCTC
>JAGXAC010000108.1 GCA_019075925.1 Hyphomicrobiales bacterium
ACGAGGATGTCGCAATGCCCACCCCCCTGCTCGACCGCCCGCTTGAGCGAGGCAATGCTTGCTGGATTGCTGATGTCGCATTCGACGGCAGTCGCCATGCCACCGGTGCGCTCGATCATGCCGAGCGTTTCGTCCGCCTTGGCGCGGTCGGCGATAACGATCCGCGCGCCGTCTTGGGCGAGCCGAACCGCCGATGCCTGCCCGATGCCCGCCGCCGCTCCGGAAATCACCGCGGTCTTGCCGGCAAGCCGCTTTGCCATTGGCTCTCTCCCGTTTTCGTCACGTAATTGTTCGCATATAACTACCCCAGCGAGAAGGAGTGCGGATCGTGACCAGCGGCAAGGACGACGAGGAGTTTTTCCGGCAGCGCGGCTTTGGCATCAAGATCGGCTTCGGCGAACGGCCGGCGCTGATCGTCATCGACATGCTCAGAGGATTCACCGATCCGGCCATGCCGCTTGGCGCGAGCCTCGACAGCGAGATCGAGGCGCAGAAACCGCTCCTCGAGGTCGCGCATCAGCGCGACATTCCGGTTATTTTCTCAACCGTGATGTACGAGGAAGCCGACATCAGGGACGCCGGCATTTGGGCGCTCAAGCAAAAGGGCGCCCGCACACTCACCGCCGGCTCCGACGCAGTCAAGGTCGATCCGCGCCTGGCGATGCAGCCAAGCGACATCCTGCTGGTGAAAAAATATGCCTCCTGCTTCTTCGGTACCGACCTTATATCGCGATTGAACAGCCGGCGTATCGACACGCTGATCATTACCGGCTGCACCACGTCGGGGTGCGTGCGCGCAACCGCCGTCGACGCGGTGCAGAACGGCTTTCGCCCAATGGTAGTGCGCGAAGCGGTCGGCGATCGCTCCAAAGCGGCACACGAGCAAAGCCTGTTCGATCTCAACGCCAAATACGCCGACGTCGTGACACTCGACGAGACGTTGCACTATCTCAAGACCGTCGGCCACAACCGGCCGGCGTGATTGGTTTCCGTTCATTGATTTTGCCCGCAGCGCGCGCGATGGCGGCGTTGCGCCTCCTAGAACATAGGATACGCCGGGTTGAGCGGCAGCCCGAACTCTGCGCGGCCGAAATTCTCCGCCGGTACGTCCCAGTTCATGACGACATGCGAGGAGATCGCATGCACGTCGCGCCATGCCCGCTGCGCCGAATTGTTTTCCAACAACCCGCTTGAGCCCGCGATCTTGATCAGCGAATCCATGGCGTCGCGCACCATGCGCATGGCGTAAGTGAAATCGCGGCGCAGCAGCGTACGGGTCGGCAAAGTCATGCCGGTGTAATCCTTGCGTGCGATCGACAGCGCACGGCGGGCGAGCAGTTCGGCGGCATCGATCTGCGCGCCGATCTCGGCCACTTCAAGCTGCACCGGCACATGCTGGGCAATGGCAAGCTGGGTATAGGTCAGGTAACGCTGCCGGGTCCATTCCACGAAATCGGCATAGGCCCCGCGCGCCGCGCCGAGTGCCGGGCCAAGCAGCGCGTAGGAATGCACCGCGATAAATGGCGTCCGGTAGATCGGGTTGGTGTTGATCTTCGATCCCGGCGACTGCGCGTCGCGCAAGGTGGCGAACGAGACGCTGCGATGCTCCGGCACGAATACGTCTTCGACAACGGAGGTGATCGAGCCGGATGCGCGAAGCCCCGCGCAATACCAGGTATCGTCTTGCTTCACCTGCGACACCGGCAGCAGATAAAGCCGCATGTTGGGATAGTCCTCCCCTGGCCGGAACGCAAGACCGCCGAGCATGATCCACTGCGAATGACGAAGTCCGCTGCACCACGACCAGCGGCCGTCCAGACGATAGCCGCCCGGCACCACCGTCACCTTGCCGGTCGGCGCCGCCGACGTTGCGATGCAGGCGGCTTTGTTCTCACTCCAGACGTCGTGCTGCGCCTCGTCCGGGAAATGCGCCAGGATGCAGGCATGATCGGCAAGATAATTCAGTACCCAGGCCGAGGACGCGCAGGTCGATTTACCGAGCTCGATCGCGGTGTCGAACGCAACCTCATGGTCGTGTTCGAAGCCTCCCCAGCGCTTGGGTTGCAGGATGTGAATGAGGCCGGCCTCAATGTAATCCTCGACCGATTGACGCGGAATTTCGCGGTCGTGTTCCGCCTTGATCGCGCGCTCGCGCAGTTTAGGCGCCAGCGCGCGTGCCCGCGCGATCAGTTCCACGGCGCTGGGAATTTTGGCGGCTGCGCTGGCGTGTGCGGGAGCCGACCGCAGTTCGGCGGTACTCATGACGTTCCTCCATTTGTGCCGGCGAGATTGCGCCAGTGCCAGCGCCGGATCAAGCGCGTCGCTCGCTTGATCCGGCTCGCCCTCCGGTGCCATCATCGCGGCGACGAAAAGCCTGCCGGCGGGCAACGAAAATATTCGATCTCGCCGGACAATCGGGGGAAACCATGCGTCTCGGCTTTTTCATGATGCCGGTGCACCCGCCGCACCGCACCTTCACCGAAACTTTGGAAGAAGATACCGAGAAATCCCTACTGGCCGACCGGCTCGGTTTCGAGGAGTTGTGGCTCGGCGAGCATTTTTCGGCGACCACTGAACCGATCCCCTCACCGCTGATGTTCATGGCCGCACTGGCGCCGCGGACGAAAAATCTGCGTTTCGGCACCGGCGTGATCTGTCTGCCCAATCACGATCCGCGCGTGGTTGCCGCCGAGGTGGCACAGTTCGACCACATGACCCGCGGCCGCTTCATGCTCGGCGTCGGCCCGGGCGGATTGTTGTCGGATTTTGAATTGTTCGGCCATACCGACGTCGCCGTGCGCAACCGCAAAGTCGTTGAATCCGTGGACATCATGCAGCGGATATGGTCGCAGGACCCGCCTTATGAAATTGACGGCGAGTTTTGGAAATTCAGCCTCAAGACCAACGTCATTGCCGAGCTCGGCATCGGGTATATGCCGAAGCCGTATCAGAACGGCGGACCGCCGGTGAGTTTGTCGCTGGCCAGCCCGAACTCCTCGTCAGCGCGTACCGCCGCGCAGCACAGCTGGGGCATCATCTCGGCCAATATCTGCCCCACCTATTCAATGGCATCGCATTGGTCGATTTACCGCGATGCTTGCGCCGAGCTTGGCAAAAAGCCGTCCGGCGAGAACTGGCGGGTGGCGCGCAACATCATGGTCGCCCCGAGCGATGCCGAAGCATACGACCGTGCTTTCGGTGAAAGATCGTCCAGCCGGTATTTCTGGACCTACATCCGTGCCGCGCTCAGCGGCGTTGGGCTTTTGAGCATTCTCAAGCCGCGGCCGGAGATGGCCGATGCAGAAACAACCGTCGAGGCGATCACCGAGGGCTGCATCCTATACGGCTCGCCCAAGACCATGCTCGACAAGCTCGTCGCTTTCCGTGACGAGGTCGGTCCATTCGGCACCCTGCTGATGACCGGGCTCGACTGGGGCGGGCCGAACGAAGCGTGGGAACGCCAGGCGATGACGCTAATGGCCGAACAGGTGATGCCGAAGTTCCATCAATACGTCGGCGCACAAGCGGCAGAGTAAGCTAAGGAGGGGCACCGCCGATGGCGACCGCCGCGCTGCCGCTGGCCGAACATTGCCAGTTCAGATCCGCAAGTTTCGAGGCGATGCATCGTCGTCTCAACAACGTACTTAAGCCGCATCGTCTGCGGCGGCTTTCGCGCACGCCGGTGTCGGGGATTATCTGTCGTGCGACGCTGCATCGAATCTCGATCAGCCTGATGCGCATTAGCCCCGCAGTCGACGTCCGGCCGGGAACGCTGGAGCATTTCTATCTGGTGCAGGTTCCGATACAAGGAGCAGTCGAAATCAGCCACGGCGAGGACCGGCTATGCTGCGCCGGCTCCGTAGCGGCGGTGATTTCGCCGGAAGAACGGTTGCGCGCACAGTGGTCCGACAACTGCACTCAACTCATCGTGCAAATACCGCGCGAGACGATCGAAAACCGCCTCGTCGCACGATTCGGCCGTAACCCGCGACCGCCCCTTAAATTCCGCACGGCGTTTGACCTCGAAACGCCGGCGGCGCGCGAATGGCGACATCTCCTTGATTTCGCGGTGCGGACCATTGACGAAGGCGGCGTGTTCTCCCGCGATCCGCTGCACATCGAGCTGGAGGATTTGCTGGTGTCGTCGCTTCTACTGACCCAGCCGCACAATTATGCGGACACCTGGCGCAGCGGCGGCAGCACCGCGCCGTATTACGTGTTGCGCGCCGAAAGGCGTATGCGCGAGCGGCTGGCGTTGCCGCACACGATTGCCAGCCTCGCCGAGGCCGCCGGCGTCAGCGAGCGAACCCTGCACGACGGCTTCCGCCGCTTTCGCTCGACCACCCCGATGCGCCGATTGAGCGTCTTGCGACTGGCGGCCGCGCGACGCCGACTTCAATGCGCCGAGCCGGGCTTGACGGTCGCCCGCGCCGCCACCGACGTTGGCTTTTTCCAGCTTGGGCGGTTCGCGCAAGCCTATCGGTCAACATTCGGCGAATTGCCGTCCGTCACGCTGCGGATTGCCTTGCGGCGACGGGCGTGACCGGCGCCGTCATTGGCGCTTTAGTTCGCCCAATGCTCGACGATCCGTTTCGCCGTGCGCCGTCCAATCGCCAGAGCCCCGCCAGTGGTTGCGTTGCCGAGATAATCGCCAACGTAATAAATGTTCTTCGGCCCGGCCTCCTGGACCGATAGAAAGCTCCTGACCTTGCGCGCCTGCCCCGGCGGAAAGCTCGCGATGATGTAGTTGGCGTGCATCTCGTGGACTTCGCTAAGGTCCTGCTCAAGCGACGGATAGATTTGCTTGGCCCAATGCCGTGCGACGCGGTCGAGATTGGAGCCGATCTGGTCGAGGTAATGCCGCTGGCGGTCCGGCGCGAGTACCAGCCAGAGGCGCGGCGGATCGCCGGCACGTTCCGAACCAGGAAAAGTCTTGATGAAGGAAATCGGCGTGCGGTGCCGGCGGGTGTGGAAGGTACGAATATCGAATTCGGTCGCCGGCTTGTTCTTGAGCACAAACGCCACCATCGCATATTGCGCATACGGCACGTCGGCAAAGAAGCTCTTTTCCCACGGCGTCTGATCAGCGACGACTCCGTTCACGGCATTTCCCGGCAGCGCGCAGACGACAATATCGGCCGTCAGCGTCTCGCGGCCTTTGGGACCATCGCAGATAACGGTGCGGCCTTCACAGTCGTTGCCGAGGCCGATCGCGCTGACTTGGGTATTGAGCCGAACATCGACCTTCGCCGCAAGCGCGCGGGTCAAGGTGCCGAAACCGGTTGTGAACGTATAGGAGGGTTGATTGCGCACGTGCGGATAGATCATCAGGAAATACGCTTTCGACGATTGCTCGACGTTCCAAGCCCAAAGGTTGCGGTAGACCACGGCGACGACGTTTTCCAGGAAGTCGCGCCCTACCTTGCGGGTGAGATATTCGGCCATGCTCTCGTCGTCGAACTCGGCCGCGGTATCGATCAGGCACGGATCGACCTTGCGGCGCGCGCGCATGAAGTCGGGGATCAGCGATGCCAGCCGCAACCGTGAGCCGAGACTGAGCGCGGGATGGCGCAGCATGCCGATGGTCTGATTGAAATCGAGGTCGTAGGTTTCCTCGGTATTGTTGGCAATGCCGCTCCCCATCTTCGGATACGGCATCAGCCGATCATTGAGGCCAAGTTCGCCGATCACGTCCCACATGTCCCGGTAGAACCGGAACAGACCGGTGGCACCGGTATATTTCATGAACGAGCCTTCCAGCTTCTCGGCCATGCGGCCGCCCGGAATGTCCTTGGCTTCGAGGACGGTGACGCGGAATCCCGCTTTTTTGAGATCGTAAGCCGCGGTCAGCCCGGCGATGCCCGCCCCGACCACGACGACGTGCTTGGTCAGACCTGACTTTGTTTGATCTGTCGGCATGTGTTCCTCCGTCGGCTTGGCCGACGGATACCGGCTGCCCCCGTGCCGATCTATGCGCCGACCGCTGCGGCTATGCAGGAACCACATCCTTTTAAACAAAGACGCTGTAATTACAGAGCAACCCCGCCGGCGGCGGCCACGAGACTTTCATATTCGCGTCGCAGCCACGCCACAGACTCTGCGCACCATGACGATCGTCGACACAGCGGGGTTCGGGCAACCAACGTCGTGGAGAATGGACGATGAGCATCCAACTCGTCTGCAACAACGAAGTGGTCGCAACTCACGATTTCGGCCGCCCGGCTTGCCCGTGCTGCGGAAGCATCATGTTGGTGGCCGAGCAAGCCACGTTCCATCCCAGCGGCCGCATCCACAACGTCTGGGTATGCGACGATTGCACCCATGAATTTGCGACCTCGATCCGCGTGTGCGCGTCATTGGCCGCGTAGTGTTTCCTCCGTTGACCGTTATCGGCTCCGGCCGGCGAGCGGCGCCGGGCCTGCCCGGAGACTAAAGAACCGTATCGGTCGCTACGAGATTTGATGTTGTGACCGTCGCGCGCGCGTTAGTTCGTGCCGGCCGGTTGCATCAGTCGAAGCGCGATCGTTCCCCACCGGCCTTGCGTGTCACGCGCCGGCGGGTTCTGTTTGTTCAGTCGACATCCTCGCGCCGGTCTGTCTTGGCTGCCCACTGTCGCATGGTCGCATCGAGATAATCGGCGAAGCGGCCAGCCGCGATCGCCGCGCGAATGCCGGCCATCAGTTCCTGATAGTAATAAAGATTGACGATCGAAAGCAGCGTGCCGCCCAGCGCTTCGCCGGCGCGGAACAGATGATGCAGATAGGCGCGGGAGAAATCGCGCGCCGCCGGGCAGTTGCTGTCCGGATCGAGCGGCCGGGGATCCCCGGCGTGTTGCGCGTTCTTGATGTTGATCGGGCCAAAGCGGGTGAACGCCAGCCCGTGCCGCCCGTTGCGTGTTGGCAAAACGCAATCGAACATATCCACCCCGCGCGCCACCGCGTAAAGAATGTCCGCCGGTGTGCCGACGCCCATCAGGTAACGCGGACGATCAGTCGGCAGCGCCGCCGCGGTTTCGGCGACGATGTCCAGCATCACCTTCTGCGTCTCGCCGACGGCGAGTCCCCCGATGGCGTAACCGGGGAAGCCGATATCGGCGAGCGCCCGCGCGCTTTGCTCGCGCAGTTCGGGATCGTCGCCGCCTTGCACGATGCCGAATAGCGCGCGGCCGGGTGCGGCCTTCTCGAATGCGCGCTTGCAACGCTCGGCCCAGCGCAGCGACAACTGCATCGCCCGTTCGATCTCACTCCGTTCGGCCGGCAGCCGCACACATTCGTCGAGCTGCATGGCGATGTCGGAGCCGAGCAGGATCTGCACTTCGATCGCCCGTTCCGGCGTCAATTCGATCATGGCGCCGTCAAGATGCGAGCGGAAGGTGACGCCCCGCTCGCTCACCTTGCGCAAGGCCGCGAGCGACATCACCTGAAAGCCGCCGGAATCGGTCAGAATTGGGTGCGGCCAGCGCATGAAAGCGTGCAAGCCGCCCAGCGCAGCGATGCGCTCGGCGCCCGGCCGCAGCATCAGGTGATAGGTGTTGCCGAGCAATATTTCGGCGCCGGACGCGCGCACGTCGTCATGATGCACGCCTTTGATCGAGGCTTGCGTGCCGACCGGCATGAAAGCGGGCGTATGCACCACGCCGTGCGCCGTGGCAACTTCCCCCGCACGCGCCGCGCCGTCGGCGGCGGTCAGACGAAATGAAAAAGGCGCGGAAACCGACGAATTCATTGCCATCAATGTGCCGGCGACTGCGTGGGCCGGGCCGACGATAATCGCGCGGCTTGAGAACTTTCGCAAAAGCGACGATGCTGAGACGCGATTTCACCAGATCGACGGACGGGGGCCATGCCAAAACCGGGTGAGACGAAGCCGACGCTCGCCCATCGAGCGGCGAATGAGGTGAAGGAAATTGTCGTCATTGCGTTGTATCTCTTCATCTGTTTCGCCACGCTGTTATACCTCAAGGCAGCCATTCTTGCCGCCTATGACATTCCATTTGCGCCACTCGGAATGGCCGGGATCAAGGCGCTGGTCTGCGCCAAATTTATTTCGCTCGGAAAACTGCTGCATGTCGGCGAGACGCGCCTAAAGTCGCGCCCGCTCATTTGGCAAACGCTTTATCGATCTGCAATGTTTTTGATTCTGTTGCTGGCCCTCAATGCGCTCGAGGAAGTGGTCATGGGCCTGCTCCATCACCGCAGCGTTGCGGCATCGCTGGCGGAGCTTGGCGGCGGGACCCTCAATCAGCTTATCGCAACCAGCCTCGTCGGATTTCTAATCCTGGTGCCATTTTTCGCATTCCGCACACTTGGCGAAGCCGTCGGCGAGCGCAACCTCGCCCGCGCTTTTTTTGGAACATTCGGCAAAGCTTGAAAACCGCAAAATGAGTCCGATTGCGCTGTCGTGCCTGATCTTCGCGCTTACTCTCGGCGGCATCGCCGCCGGCTTTTCGCTGCGCAAGGCCCTCCCCGAGCATCACCTGAGCAAGGAATCCGGAGACTTGGTACGGCTCGGCGCCGGGCTGACCGCGACCATCGCCGCGCTGGTTCTGGGACTTCTCATCGCATCCGCAAAGGGCTCATTCGACACGCAAAGCGGTCAGGTCAAGCAGATGACGGTGGATATCATCCTGCTCGACAATCTGCTCGCCCAATATGGGCCGGAAGCACGACCGATCCGCTCGCAAATCCGCACCGTGATCGGACCGTTCGTCGACCGGATCTGGCGCGAAAAGAAGGACACCGTCGGCGGGCAGTTTGAAGTCAACCAGGATGCTGAAAATGTGTATCTCGCTATTCAGTCTTTGTCGCCTCACAACGACTTGCAGCGCGCGCTGCAGGCGCGTGCAGCCCAGCTCAGTAACGACGTCGCACAGACCCGTCTTTTGCTATTTGTCGAATCTGGCAAGCTCATTCCTCTGCCCTTTCTGGTGATCATGGTTTTTTGGCTGGTCATGCTTTTCGCTACCTTCAGCCTGTTCTCCACATTCAATGCAACAGCGTTTGTATTTCTCGGCATTTTTGCCCTTTCGGCCTCGTGCGCGATGTTCCTGATATTGGATCTGACCGAGCCGTTCACCGGTTTCATGAGCATGCCAAGCGGGCCGCTGCGCAACGCTTTGGCGCCGCTTTAGCTCCGCGCATCGACGAAATAGCCTGCGGCAGGCGCCAAGCGCCGGCTCATGCGCCTGAGTTCGGAGTGCCGACAGTGGTCAGGCCGACTTTTGACGCAAACTACCGACTCCCGCCTGGAGCCAAAAGCGACGCCGCGGGTCCAGAACTGAGGCGACGGAACCCTTCGGCACCGACAGCGTTGCTATCCGGGTTGTATCGAGGGGGATCATGAACGTAGGCTGCAAGAGGTGCCAAAGGCTTCCGGGAATTGCCTTGGCATGAAACCCGTTGCTTGGGCAGTCCCGGTGAGCGCGATTTCCAGCGAGATTGACGCCAAACCACCGCTCGGTGCCGGGCCGCCTCCGGACGGGGAAATGTCGCGGCTGATCCGGGAGAAGGATTGGTCCCGCACTCCGCTAGGGGCGTACGAGCACTGGTCCCCCACCCTCCGCATAATGGTCCAGTTCCTGCTGGCCAATCGTTTCCCATTGCTGCTGTGGTGGGGACCGCAATATGTCTCGATCTACAACGACGCTTACCGGCCCATTCTCGGCACAAAGCATCCGGCGGCGCTCGGCCAGCCGTTCAAGGAGGTCTGGCCGGAGATCAAGGGTCTTCTTACTCCCTTGATTGACACGCCATTCAACGGCGGTCCCGCGACGTGGATGGATGACCTCCCTCTTGAAATAAATCGCCACGGATACTTTGAGGAGACGCACTTCACGATCGCCTACAGCCCGGTCCCGGACGAGGCGGCGCCGCGCGGGATCGGCGGCGTCTTGGCGACGGTCCATGAGATCACCGACAAGGTCATTGGCGAGCGCAGGATCGAGGCGTTGCGCAACCTCACGGTGCAGACCGGTGAAGGCAAGTCAGCGGAGGAGGTGTGTCGCTTGGCGGCGCTGGCGCTGAAGGACCACGACAAGGATATCCCTTTCGCTCTCATTTACCTCCTCGACGCGAACGGCCAAAACCCGCAATTGGCAGCGACGTCCGGTTTCGAGAATGGCGAGAAGTCTGTTTGCAGCATTGCTTCCGCCATCAATTACGATCCTTTTGCAATCACTTGGCCGCTCGCCAAAGTCGCCGAGACCGACAGCGCCGTCGTCATCGAGAAGCTTGGATCGGTGATGCCGAAAGTCCCCGGTGGTCCATGGTCCGACCCGCCCGACGCAGCCGTTGTCGTTCCCATTAAATCCAGCGTTGCGCGTCGGCTCACCGGCTTTTTGGTAGCGGGTGTCAGTTCGCGCCTGCGCCTCGACGATCAGTATCGCAGCTTTCTCGACCTCACCGCCGCCCAGATTTCTGCGGCGGTAGCGAACGCAGAAGCCTACACACAGGAGCGCAAACGCGCGGAAGCGCTGGCCGAAATCGATCGCGCCAAGACAATATTCTTTTCCAACGTCAGTCACGAATTCCGCACGCCGTTGAGCCTGATCCTCGGTCCGCTCACCGACGCGTTGGCCAGCGGCAAGGGCCTCGATGCGGCGCAACTTGATTTGGCACATCGCAACTCACTGCGCCTCCTCAAGCTCGTCAATTCGCTCCTGGACTTTTCCCGCATTGAGGCCGGCAGGGCGCAAGCGAAATTTGAAGCCCTCGACCTTGCCTCCCTGACTTCGGAGCTGGCGAGCAACTTCCGGTCCGCCTGCGAGCGCGCCGGTCTGAATCTTCTGGTCAACTGCGAGCCGCTTTCAGCGCCCGTCAGCGTAGATCGCGACATGTGGGAGAAAATCGTACTCAATCTTTTGTCGAACGCCTTCAAATTTACTTTTGAGGGCGAGATCGAAGTCCGCCTGCGTGAGGCGGATGGGTTTGCGGAAATGTCGGTGCGGGATACTGGCGTTGGTATTCCGGAAGCGGAGCTGCCAAAACTCTTTGAGCGATTTCGCCGGATCGAAGGACAAAGGAGCCGCACGCATGAGGGGAGCGGTATCGGCCTCGCTTTGGTGCAAGAGCTGGTGAAGCTGCATACCGGAACCTTGCGGGTCGCGAGTACCGGAAGCGGCGGAACCACGTTCACCGTCCGGATTCCGCTTCGTGCCGCCAATCTGCCTGTTGACCGCGAGCAATCGGGTCTGCCGTCAACCTCGATCAGGGCGGACGCCTTTGTTCAGGAGGCTCTGCGCTGGTTGCCCGATGACGCCGCGGCCGGGGAGCCGACCGTTAAAGATATCGCCGATTCCGGCGAACGTTCCAGTCTGCCTGCCGGATCGCGGGTGCTGGTGGCTGATGACAACGCTGATATGCGCGAATACATCCGGCATCTGCTTGGCGGCAGTTGCGAGGTTCGTACCGTCGCCGACGGGTTGGCCGCACTGAAGGCCATCCGCGAGCACCGGCCCAATCTGCTCATTTCCGACGTTATGATGCCGGGCTTGGACGGCCTTGAACTGCTGCGCCAAATCCGCGCCGATGCGAGCTTAAGCGACATCCCCGTCATTCTTCTTTCGGCGCGCGCGGGAGAAGAAAGCCGGATCGAGGGCCTCGAGGCCGGCGCCGACGACTATCTGGTCAAGCCGTTCTCGGCTCGCGAACTCGTCGCTCGTGTGAAAGCCAATCTGGAGCTCGCGAAGGTAAGAGCGGATTCAACCGCCTCCGTCCGCGAAAGTGAGCAGCGCCTGCGCTGGTTGGGCGCGGTCGTCGAATCCAGTGACGATGCGATCGTCAGCAAAAACCTAGATGGCATCATCATGACCTGGAACAGCGG
>JAGXAC010000109.1 GCA_019075925.1 Hyphomicrobiales bacterium
AAGCGCCTGGTCGAACACGGCCGCGACGTGGTGATTTTGCTGGACTCGATCACCCGCCTCGGCCGCGCCTACAACACCGTGGTTCCCTCTTCCGGCAAAGTGCTGACCGGCGGCGTCGACGCCAACGCGCTGCAGCGGCCGAAGCGCTTCTTCGGCGCCGCGCGCAACATCGAGGAAGGTGGCTCGCTGACCATCATCGCCACCGCGCTGATCGATACCGGCAGCCGCATGGACGAAGTGATTTTCGAAGAGTTCAAGGGCACCGGCAACTCGGAACTGATTCTTGACCGCAAGGTGGCCGACAAGCGCACCTTCCCGGCCATGGACATCACCCGCTCGGGCACCCGCAAGGAAGAGCTCCTGGTGCCGCCCGATCAGCTCAAGAAGATGTACGTGCTCCGCCGCATCCTCAACCCGATGGGCACCATGGACGCCATCGACTTCCTGCTCGACAAGCTGCGTAACACCAAGAACAATTCCGAGTTCTTCGAGTCGATGAATACGTAGAAGCCGCCGATAAGCGGCGGTTGCGAAATGCTCATGTTGAAGCTCCCGCCGCCGATCTGGATGTTCATTTATGTGCTGATCACGGCCGCACTGAGTTATTTGCTCGGGTGGCCTCGCTTCCCCGGCTTACCGATTATTCCGCTTGGGGTTGCGCTCGTCGCTGTAGGGATCGCGCTGCCTGCGACGGCGATCACGTTATTCCGGCGCGAGCGCACCGAAATCGATCCGACCTCGCCGACAAACCGCAAACTCGTGACCGCGGGGCCCTACAAATTCACCCGCAACCCAATGTATCTGGGCCTGACGTTGGTCGCGCTCGGCATCGCGGTCTGGGTCGGCGCCTGGCCGATGTTTCTGGCCCCAATTGGCGTCTTCGCCACGACAAACTTCGTCCACATCCCGTTTGAAGAGGCGAAGATGCACCGTCAATTCGGCGCTGAATACGACGCCTATGTCGGCCACGTACGGCGGTGGTTCTGAGCCTCGGTCAGCCGGCGGTAGTCGTTGGCTGCCGCGCCGCGTCGAGCGCGCGTAAAAGCCCGGCAGCGTCGGTGACCGGCAGCGAGCAGGTTTGCCCCACACAGACGAAAGCTTGCGATTCGGCCGCGGCGCGTGCCTGCGCCAGCGCCGGGTGCGTGGCCGGCAGCGCGGCCGCCGAGGCGGCATGCAGCACAATGCGGTCGAGCGGTGGAATTTTCCGCGCCGCGCCGAGGAGTTCCTCGCTGCGCGGCCCCTCCCCGGTTACCACGATCTCGGCGGCGCGCAGCCGCAGATCGAGCGCATTGAACAGCTCCATGTGCATGTAAATGTTCTCGGCCGCGGCCGGCGCGATGGCTGCGATCAGTCGGTCGGCTTTATGCCGCCAGCCGTCGTCACCGGATAAAAGCGCCAGCCGCACCAGGTTCTGCGCGGCGACCGCATTGTGGTTCGGCGTTGCTTCGTCCGCGGTGGCCGCGGGCCGGATCACCAATCCTTCGGCGTCGGCGGCGGTGAGATAATACGTGCCGGTTTCGGCGTTCATGTAATCGCGGTCGAGCGCGCGCTGCCAGGCAAGCGCCTGGTCGAGATAACGGGTCGCGCCGGTCGCTTCATAAAGCGCGATCGCGGCGCGGATCATGGCGGCGAAATCGGACGCCAGCCCGGGGAATTTCAGCTTGCCTTCCCGAAACGAGTGACCGAGCCGGTCGCCGTTCGTCATCGTTTGGGCAATGAATGCGAACGCGCGCTCCGCCATAGTGAGCCACGACGGCTCGTCGAGCATGCGGCTTGTGTTCGCAAGCGTCGCGATCATCAGTCCGTTCCAGTCGGCCAGCACCTTGTCGTCGAGTCCGGGACGAACACGGGCGGCCCGCGCGGCAAGAAGCATTTCCCGCAGAGCGGTGAGCCGCGCCTCGTCGGCATCGCCGCGCTCCTGCGGCTTGAGCCGGTTGAGAATGTTGTGGCCTTCGAAATTGCCGCGCGCAGTGATGTCGTAATGGCGGGCGAAGAATTCGCCGTCGTCGGCGCCGAGGTGCGCGATCACCTCGTCGCGCGACCAGACGTAGAATTTCCCCTCCACGCCTTCGGAATCGGCATCGAGTGAAGCGCAAAATGCACCGTCAGCCGTGGTCATTTCGCGCGCCAGCCAGCCGACGGTTTCGCGTGCGCGCTGCCGGTACAGCGGCTTGTTGAACCGCAGATGGGCGATCGCCAGCAATTCGACGAGTTGCGCGTTGTCGTACAGCATCTTTTCGAAATGCGGCACCAGCCAACGTTCATCGACCGAATAGCGCGCGAAGCCGCCGCCCAGATGATCGTAAATTCCGCCTTCACAGATGTGGTGCAAAGTGACGTCGACGGCGGCGAAGTAGCGCCCCTCGCCGGTGCGCAGGCCGCCGCGCCAAAGCAGCTCGAATAACGAGGCCTGCGGAAATTTCGGGGCGCCGCGGGTGCCGCCGTTTGCCGGATCGATGATGCCGCCGAGTTGGCGTGCGATGTTATCGAGCTCGGCCAGTCCGATGGTGACTTTGCCGGCCGGCCGCGCGGCTTCGGCAAGCCGCGCCATCAGCGCCGCGCGATTTTGCTCGATTTTCTGCGGCTCTTCGCGGAACAGCCGCGCCACTTCGCGCAGCACGTCGTCGAACGCCGGTTTGCCGAAATCCGGCACATTCGGGAAATAAGTGCCGCCCCAGATCGGCTCGCCGGCGGGCGTGAGAAACATGGTCAGCGGCCAGCCACCCTGCTCGCCGAGCAGATGCAGGGCCGACATGTAAATTTGGTCGATGTCCGGGCGCTCCTCACGGTCGACTTTGATGTTGACGAACAGCTCGTTCATCACTTGTGCGGTGGCTTCGTTCTCGAAGCTTTCATGCGCCATCACATGGCACCAGTGACAGGCGGCATAACCGACCGACAAGAGGATCGGCTTGTTGCTTCGTTTGGCTTCGGCCAAGGCGTCCGGTCCCCAGGGCCACCAATCGACCGGGTTATCCTTATGCTGCAGGAGATACGGACTGGTTTCATGCGCGAGGCGGTTGGGCGGACGCGCGGAAGCACTCGGCGACGTTGACATAACCGCACTCTAGCAAGTAGCCCGCAGGCAGCGAAACGCTCGCGTTACACGGATTCAACCGCTGACGTACGATATTCGACAAACCATTTTCGCGCTGTCGTCCGGCCGTCCGCCGGCGGCGATTGCGGTGATCCGCATCTCCGGACCGCAAGCGCGTCTTGCGTTGGAGCGGTTGATCGGCCGCGTGCCGCCGCCGCGGCAAGCGGCGCTGGCGCGCGTGCGCGATCCATCGACCGGCGAAGTCATCGATGAAGCGCTGGCGCTGTGGTTTCCAGGACCGCACAGCGAGACCGGCGAAGACATGGCCGAGCTGCAGCTGCACGGCGGGCCGGCGGTCATCGCCGCCGCCTTCGCGGCGCTCGCCGCCATTCCCGGCTTTCGCCCGGCCGAGCCCGGTGAGTTTACCCGCCGCGCCTTTGGCAACGGCAAGCTCGACCTGACCGAAGCGGAAGGTCTGGCTGACTTGATCGCGGCGGAAACGCCGGCGCAACTGCGGGCGGCGTTCCGGCAGCTTAAAGGTCAAATTGGCGACCGCGCCGAGATGTGGCGGTCACAAATCATCGAAGCACTGGCGCTGGTCGAGGCGCGTATTGATTTCTCCGACGAGGCCGATGTTCCAGAAAATCTTATTGCGCCAGCGATACTTACCGCGCAGCATTTGCATGACGAGATGGCGGCCGTTCTGGCCGACAATGGCCGCGCCGAGCGGTTACGGGACGGATTGGTCGTTGCCATCGCCGGGCCGCCGAATGCCGGTAAATCCACTCTGCTGAACCGCCTGGCCAACCGCGAGGTGGCGATTGTGTCGCCACATCCGGGCACCACCCGCGACGTGATCGAGGTCCATCTCAATCTCGGCGGCTATCCGGTGACGCTGCTCGATACCGCCGGCATCCATGAGGGACATGGGCCAGTGGAGCAGGAGGGGATTCGGCGCGCCAAGGCGCGGGCCGAAGCCGCCGATCTGGTGCTATGGGTCACTGACGGATCGGCCATTGGCCGTACCGTCGATGATATCGCGGAAACTTTAATCTTATCAAATGCTTGGAGAATATACAATAAGCTGGATTTGGTTGGGGATAAGCTGTGGATAAGTAATGAACTAGGGTCCGCTGATTCATTCATTCTTTCAGCACTGACCGGCGTTGGCCTCGATCGCCTGGTCGCCGCGCTGTCCGCCTATGTAGCCGACTACTTTGCCGCCACCGAAAGCTCCGTCATCACGAGGGCGCGCCACCGGCACGCGCTGGGGGAGACCGCCGCGGCCCTCGACCGCGCGGTAAGGCTTGGTCCGTCAGGGCGCGAAGAGCTCATTGCCGAAGAGCTGCGTGCCGCGGCCAACACGCTTGGCCGGCTGACCGGCCGGATCGACGTCGAAGATGTCCTCGACGTCATCTTCCGCGAGTTCTGCATTGGCAAATAAATGGTTAACGGACCTCATATGGGCAGATGTTTCACGTGAAACAGAACCTGTTTTCCGCCCTCGATTTCCCGCCCGGCGTTCGCTAAAAGCTCGCTTCGATGGGCAATTCGTCGGATTTGACCTTTGATGTGATTGTGGTTGGCGGCGGCCATGCCGGCTGCGAAGCCGCAGCTGCTGCGGCGCGCCTTGGCGCACGCACGGCGCTCATCACCCAGCGTTTTGCCACCGTCGGCGCCATGTCGTGCAATCCCTCCATCGGTGGGCTCGGCAAGGGCCACCTCGTTCGGGAAGTCGATGCACTGGATGGCTTGATGGGCCGGGTGGCGGATGCGGCAGGCATTCAATTCCGGCTTCTCAACCGCCGCAAAGGCCCGGCGGTGCGTGGCCCACGCGCGCAAGCCGATCGCAAGCTTTACGCGGCGGCGATGCAGAGCGCGCTGCGCTGCACGGCGAATCTGACGCAGATCGAGGGTGAGGTGGAGGACCTGCTGGTTGCGGATCGCGTGAGCGGTGTTGTGCTCCAGGACGGCCGCCGCATCGGCGCCGCTGCTGTTGTGCTTACCACCGGCACGTTTCTGCGCGGGCTCATCCATGTCGGCGAACGGCAAATCCCGGCTGGCCGCGTCGGCGAGGCTCCAGCCCTCGGATTGTCAGGGACCCTGGAACGCGCAGCCTTTCGGCTCGGCCGCCTGAAGACCGGCACGCCGCCGCGCCTCGACGGCAACACGATCGATTGGACGGCAGTCGCCATGCAGCCTGGGGACGATCCGCCGGAGCCTTTCTCCACGCTCACCGTCAGGATCGCCAACGCCCAGGTCGAGTGCGGCATCACCCGCACCACACCGCAAACCCATGCGATCATTCGGGCAAATGTTCATCGTTCGCCGATGTATTCCGGCCAGATCCAAAGCCGCGGCCCGCGCTATTGCCCTTCGATCGAGGACAAGATCGTGCGCTTCGGTGAGCGCGACGGCCATCAGATTTTCCTCGAGCCGGAGGGCCTCGATGATTCCACCATCTATCCGAACGGCATCTCGACGTCGCTGCCGGAGGAGGTCCAGCGTGCGGTGGTCGCCTCCATTCCCGGCCTTGAGCGTGCGCGTATGGTGCGGCCCGGCTACGCGATCGAATACGATCACGTCGACCCGCGTGAACTCTCCCCATCATTGGAAACCAAGCGTTTGCCGGGCCTATTTCTGGCCGGCCAAATCAACGGGACCACCGGCTATGAAGAGGCTGCCGCGCAGGGACTTCTTGCAGGTCTGAACGCAGCGGCGCGGGCCGGGGCCGCCGCGCCAATCGTGTTCGACCGCGCCGAAGCCTATCTCGGCGTCATGGTCGACGACTTGGTGACGCGCGGAGTGAGCGAGCCGTATCGGATGTTCACGTCGCGCGCCGAGTATCGCCTCACACTACGCGCCGACAATGCCGACCGGCGCCTGACCGATCGCGGCATTGCACTGGGCTGCGTCGGCGCGGAGCGCGCGGCGGCGCATCGCGCCAAGATGGCAGCGTTGCACGACGCACGTGCCATGGCGCAAGCACTGACGCTCACGCCGAACGAGGCCGCGCGGCATGGTCTTGCATTACGCAAGGACGGCCAGCGCCGCTCCGCCTTTGAACTCCTGTCGTATCCGGATTTCAGGGTCGGCGATCTTGCCCGCATCTGGCCGCAGCTTGGCGGACTTGACGCCAAAATCGCCGAGCAAATTGAGATCGACGCGAAATATGCGGTGTATCTCGACCGTCAGCAGGCCGATGTCGATTCCTATCGCCGCGACGAGAGCCTTGTGCTGTCCGACATCGATTATGCAACTGTCGTCGGGCTTTCCAACGAAGCGCGCCATAAGTTGCAAACCCATCAGCCGCGCACCGTCGGCCAGGCCGGACGCATCGATGGCATGACGCCGGCAGCCCTGACGTTGCTGGTCGCGCATTTGCATCGGCGAAGCCGCAGGCCCAACCGTGGCGCGGCATGAGCGCAGACGATCGCCGCCCATCCCGCGGAGTGTCCATACGGCCAGCCGATCTCACCAAGGACCGGGCTCGGGCGCTGGCGCTGACGCCTGTTTCACGTGAAACACTCGAGCGTCTCGACCGCCTGGTCGCGCTGCTGCTCGAATGGCAACAGCGCATCAACCTGATTGCACCATCCACAGAGCCGAAAATCTGGACACGGCACGTCGCCGACTCGTTGCAGCTCCTGCCGCTGGTGCCGGAGGCACGTATCTGGGCCGATCTTGGCAGCGGGGGAGGGTTCCCGGGTTTGGTGGTTGCCTGCGCACTGGCGGACACCCCAGGAGCGCATGTGCACCTCGTCGAGAGCACCGGTAAAAAAGTGACCTATTTGCGGGAAGCGGTGAACCTCGTCGGCGCGCCAGCCACGGTTCACGCCATGCGGGTCGAAGATTTCGCCAAAGCCCCGCCCGGACCGATCGAGGTGGTGCCCGCGCGGGCCTTGGCACCGCTGCCGAAGCTTCTCACTCTCGCAAATGCATTGTTGAAAAGCGGGTCTGTTGGCCTGTTTCCCAAGGGACAAGATGTGGAGGCTGAATTGACCGAAGCCGCTAAATATTGGAATATTCAAGCCAGTTTAGCCGTGAGTCGAACTGATCCGAAGGCTCGAATTGTATGCGTTCGTGGTCTTGAGCCGACGCTTCGGCCGGCAAGCGCGTGACGCTGCGGAAAGCAGATCGGCTCAGAAAGGTGGTCGACGGCATGAGTGAAGTGGCGTCCTCGCTGCAGGCGTTTCCGGCGGCTGAAATCTCGTCGCTGCCGCGCGCGCCACAACTTGCCGGCGTCCCGCCGCCACGCGTGCTCGCCGTCGCCAACCAGAAGGGTGGTGTCGGCAAGACCACCACGGCCATCAATCTCGGCACGGCGCTCGCCGCCATCGGCGAAGATGTCCTGATCATCGATCTAGATCCCCAGGGCAACGCCTCGACAGGGCTCGGCATCGATCGCAAGAGCCGCAGCCGCTCCACCTACGACGTTCTTGCCGGCGAGATTGCATTGCGCGATGCCATCGTTCCCACTGCGGTGCCGCGGCTGTCGCTTGCGCCGTCGACACTCGATCTGACCGGCTTCGAGCTTGAAATCGGACAATCGCATGATCGCGCGCTGCGCCTGCGCAATGCGCTGGCGCCACTGAATGCGTCCGCGCCGGAGCAAGCGCATTACGCCTATGTGCTGATCGATTGCCCGCCTTCGCTCAATCTTCTTACCGTCAACGCCATGGCGGCGGCGAACGCGATCCTGGTGCCGTTGCAGTGTGAATTCTTTGCGCTCGAAGGCTTGTCGCAACTTCTCAAGACGGTCGAATCGGTGCGCGAGCAGCTCAACCCGGACCTGACCATCCACGGCGTCGTGCTCACCATGTACGACTCGCGCAACAATCTCTCCACTCAGGTCGTCGCCGACGTACGTCAGTTCATGGGCAGCAAAGTCAACGACACCGTCATCCCGCGCAATGTGCGCGTATCGGAAGCGCCGTCCTACGGCAAACCCGTGCTGGTCTACGATCTCAAATGCAGCGGCAGCGAGGCCTATCTGCGCCTCGCCACCGAAATCATCCAGCGTGAAAAGGAATTGCGCGCGGCGTGAAACGATAAGCGCGCCGTGACAGCGGTAAAGTCGAAGGTGGAGCAGATATGACCGAACGGGTGGGAGAAACGGCGGTGTCGGAAGAAGGTACACGGTCGCGTTTGGGCCGCGGCTTGGCGGCGCTGATCGGTGACGTCGGCGGCGAAAGCTCGGTCGAGCGCCCGCGCGGCCAGCGCCGTCTGCCGATCGGGTCGCTGCGCCCGAATGCGCGTAATCCGCGCCGCGTCTTTGCCGCCGACGAACTCGACGAACTTGCCGCCTCATTGCGCGAGCGCGGTATCATCCAGCCGATCGTCGTGCGGCCGCTGCGCGGCGCATCCGGTCACGAGATTATCGCCGGTGAACGGCGATGGCGGGCGGCGCAGCGCGCCGGTTTGCACGAAGTGCCGGTGGTCGTCATTGAGGCGACCGACGCCGAAGCCTTGCAGCTTGCGATCATCGAGAATGTGCAGCGCGCCGATCTCAACCCGCTCGAAGAAGCGGAAGGCTATCGCTCGCTGATCGATGAATTCGGCAACGCGCAGGAAGACGTGGCGCGGATGGTCGGCAAGAGCCGCAGCTATGTTGCCAACACGCTGCGCTTATTGCGGCTGCCGGAGCCGGTGAAGGGCTACATCAACGCGGGCAAGCTCGACGCCGGGCACGCGCGCATGCTGGTCGGTGACGCCAACGCCGAGGCGCTGGCGGAGGAAATCGTCGCCCGCAATCTCAATGTGCGCCAGGTCGAAGCGATGGCGCGCGTGCGCGCGCACAAGAACGGAAAGACGAAAGGCAATGGTGCGCGCTTTGCGCAAAAAAGCGCCGACACGTTGATGCTTGAAAAGCGCATTTCCGATGCGCTCGGCCTTTCGGTGCGCATCGAGCAGCGTCGCGGTGGCGGCACGCTGTCGATCAAATACCGCAGCCTCGATCAACTCGATGACGTGGTGCGCCGCCTGGAAGAACGCGCCGGCTGAACGAGCCGGTAAGTGCTGGTTGGCTCAGGCGCTTCGCTTGGGCCGGCGAACGGCGCGAACCTTGCCGCTGGAACCGCCGCCGCAGAAGAAACGATCGGCGCCATCGGACTCGAGCCCCGACACGGCAGTCCCTGCCGGCATGTTGAGCTTTTCCAAGACCTCTCCGGTTTGCGGATCGATGCGTCGCAGGTCGCTCTCGTCACCTTCCCAGGTCGCATGCCAGAGCTCGCCGTCCACCCAGGTCACTCCGGTGACGAAACGGTTCGATTCGATGGAGCGAAGGATCGCGCCCGTTTGTGGATCGACACCCCTACCGTATCGATGGGCGTCCGATCGTCCAGCTGCCCCGCGTCAAGGGCGGCTATTCCGACGATTTGGCAAGCGGTGAGTGCCAAACGACGAATTCGTCCGGATTCCGACCGACTTGTCACTCTCACCGTCCGATCGAAGCCGCGTAGTTCCGCGCGCGACGCTGGCGGAAGGCCGGCTCGCAGATGAGCGGAAAGAAAGGAAGGAAGCCTTCGCAGCCTGATCAAGACCGGCAAAGGCGATGCCAACAAGGAATGAAGCTGAAAGCAAAAGTCCCGATCACGCCGGATCGGGACTTTAAACTTTTTGTCGCTGGCTTATTCGGCAGCGGTCTGTCCGGCTGAGCCTGTGCCGAAGCGGCGCTCGATGTAATCGACCACGATTTTCTGGAAATCGGTGACGACCGTCGGGCCGCGCAACGTCATGGCTTTCTTGCCATCGATGAAGACCGGCGCGGCCGGCGTTTCGCCGGTACCGGGCAGCGAGATGCCGATGTCGGCATGCTTGCTTTCGCCGGGGCCGTTGACGATGCAGCCCATCACCGCGACGTTGAGGCCTTCGACGCCGGGATAGCGCGTTTTCCATTCCGGCATCGACTCGCGAATGAAATTTTGAATCTTGGCGGCAAGCTCCTGGAAGGTGGTCGAGGTGGTGCGGCCGCAGCCCGGGCAAGCGGCAACCAGCGGCACGAAGGTGCGTAGTCCGAGCGTCTGCAGCAATTCCTGCGCGACTTTGACTTCCAACGTGCGATCGCCGTTCGGCTCGGGCGTGAGTGAAACGCGAATTGTGTCGCCGATGCCTTGCTGGAGCAAAAAACCCATGGCTGCCGAGGACGCGACGATGCCTTTCGACCCCATGCCGGCTTCGGTCAGACCGAGATGCAGCGCGTAGTCGGAACGGCGCGCGAGCTCGCTATAGACGGCGATCAAGTCCTGTACGGCGGACACTTTGCCGGAAATGATGATCTTGGTGCGCGGCAGGCCGATCTCTTCGGCGCGCGCCGCGGACAGCAGCGCCGATTGCACCATGGCCTCGCGCGTCACATCGCGCGCATCGACCGGATGGTTCGAGCGTGAATTCTCATCCATCAGATGGGTGAGCAATTCCTGATCCAGCGATCCCCAGTTGGCGCCGATGCGCACCGGCTTGTTGTGCTTGATTGCGGTCTCGACGATGGCGCCGAATTGGCGGTCTTTCTTTTCCTTGAAGCCGACATTGCCGGGATTGATACGATATTTGTCGAGCGCCTCGGCGCAAGCCGGATGATCGGCGAGAAGCTTATGGCCGATGTAGTGGAAGTCGCCGACGATCGGCACGTCGACGTTCATCTTCAAAAGCTTGTCCTTGATGTGCGGCACCGCTGCGGCTGCTTCGTCGCGGTCGACGGTGATACGCACCAATTCCGAGCCGGCTCGCGCCAGCGCCGCTACCTGCTTGGCTGTCGCGTCGGCGTCCGCGGTATCGGTGTTGGTCATCGACTGCACCACCACCGGCGCGCCGCCGCCGACGGTGACTTTGCCGACCTTCACGGCGACGGTGCGATGTCGCGGGGCCGGGCCGGGAAACTCGATCATTCGTAAGTCCTTACAATAGCTTAGTCTAATTACGCGAAATCAGGCCGGGACCGCTCTGGGGTCTCGCCGTTTCGATATAGCCCTAGCGCGGCCGGTTTACGAGGACCAGCCCCAGCGCGACAAACGCTACCGCCAAGGCAAACGGCGCGGTCAAGGGCTCGCCCAGGACCAGATGCCCGGCGACGACACCGAACAGCGGCGTCAGGAAGGTAAAGGCCGACAATCTGTTCGCGGAATAGCGAATGACCAGCGCGAACCAGACGACGTAGGTCACGCTGACCACCCAAACCGCCTGGTAGGCGAGGGCGCTGATCGCGAGCAGCGACGGCGTGGCATCGACGTGCTCGCCGAAGGCGAACGCCGCAACGGTGAACAACGGGGTCGAGACCACCAGCTGATACAGCATGGTTTTTTCGGCACTGACCCGGTTGAGCGCGCTTGCCTTGATCACCAAAGTCGTCACGCCCCACGCGGCGGCTGCCCCGACCATCATGATATCGCCGAGCATCTGGTGCGGATCGCTCGCCGGCGTCGGCAGGCCGAACGCGATCACCATGCCGACGAACGACAACACCAGACCGATCCATTGCGAGCGATGGAAATGATCGCCCGGAATGAACCAGCGCGAGCCGATGACCACGAAGAACGGCGCCAGATAGATGAACAGCACCGCGCGCGTCGCCGTGGTCCAAATCAGCCCGCGATAGATGAGCAGGAATTCC
>JAGXAC010000110.1 GCA_019075925.1 Hyphomicrobiales bacterium
GAGGATCACCGTCAAAGCCGCCTGAGATATGAGCTTCGAAACCACCGACTAATAAAACGTGCCATTAAAATTTTCAGAGCCGCCGGTGACACCTATGCGATCGCCGATATGATCGGGCATTCTTCGGCATCGGGGGTGTCGTGAACGAGCTTCTTCTGTGGCTGCTGCTCGTGTCGTTTGGCGCGAGCGCCCTTGGCGGCATGCTGGGAATGGCAAGCGGCATCTTCATCGTGCCCGTTCTCATCGCGTTTGGGCACATCGACATTCACACAGCGGTCGCAGCCGGCATTGTCTCCGTCATCGCCTGTTCCTGCGGAGGAGCGGCCGCTTTTCTGAACGAACGATTGACCAATGTACGCGTCGCCATCGTGCTGGAAGTCGCCACCACATTGGGCGCGCTATCCGGGGTATTCCTCTTCGGAATTGTGCCGGCGGCATGGCTGTTCGGCTTGTTTGCCGTCATCCTCTTGCTTTCCGCCTGGCAAATGATGAGCCGGCGCAAAGAAGCTCTTATCGCCGAAACCGAGAACGGCCGCTGGCCGCAACTCGATGGGTCGTATCCCGACCGGCTCGACGGCAAAGAGATCCGCTATCGGGTCGGCAATGTCCCTTTCGCTTTTGCTCTCATGTACGGCGCGGGATTGGTGTCGGCGCTGCTCGGCATTGGATCGGGCGTTCTCAAGATTCCGGCAATGGATACCGCCTTGAAGCTGCCGATCAAGGTGTCTTCGGCAACGTCCAATTTCATGATCGGCGTTACGGCGGCGGCGAGCGGCGCTGCGTATTTTACGCGCGGGCTGATAAAACCCGAAATTGCCGGACCCGTGGCCGTCGGTTCGATCCTCGGCGCCGCCCTCGGCGCAAAGGTTCTGATGCGAATCTCAAGCGACAAGCTGCGAGCATTCTTTGTCGTCGTCCTCATCGTCCTGGCTGTCCAGATGGGATTGCAAGCCTTCGGCATTGATCTCGTGCGAGGCGGACTGTGAGACAGCGGTCTCTCGAAGGCGGCCTGGCATTTCTTCTCGGCACCGGAACCTGGCTTGCTTGTGCGGTGCTGACGGCCGGGATTCTCCTGCAGAGCCTGGGAATCGCTCAGTACGGAACGGAAATCCTATGGATCGGAATTGCCGGTATCATTGCGTTGCCCGTCATCCGCGTGGCCATTATGGCGCTCCACTTTGCCCGCGCCCGCCAGTGGCGTTTTGCGGCGACGGCTGCAACCGTTCTCCTGATTATCGTGGCCGGCGTCGTTGCCGGTCTTAAGCTGATTTAACGGGCTCTTCGCCAACGTGCCCTCAAACGAGCGCTGGCTTTTCGAACCCCGGCACGGGAACAGCGGAGGCTGCGAGGCCATCCGCCGCATGAAAAAGGGCCTGCCGGACGGCAGGCCCTTTCGTCGTTCCACGTCGCGTTGCAAATCAGTAGCAGGCGGGCACCCAAGCGTAGCCGTTCCACACGCGCCGGCACGCCGGCCCGTAGTATGGAGCGTAAGGTCCGTAGCCGTAATAGTACGGAGAGGCCGCAGCGGCGGCCACCGCACCGGCGACAAATGCGCCGGCAACGAACGGTCCGGGACCCCAGCCGCCATGAGGTCCGTACCAGTGCGCGTCCGCAGTGCTGGACAATCCGATTGCGCCCGCGCCGATCGCGGTAGCCGCAACGAGAGCTGTAAGGGTCTTTCTCATGACATCACCTCGTTGTTGAAATTCTTTCAGTGATGCTGCTTTTAGACCCCCGCCGTACAGCCGGATGTGACGACCAGCACACTTTTGACGGTTCGGCGACCGCGCAAATTCGTTACCGGAAGCTTTCGCGCTCCCGCTAAACTTTGCGAGTTCGCCATCGCAGCCATCGCGCGAAGTTCCGGCGCCGATGCCGGCTGTTGCCCGGAAATTTCTCGTGCCTGGCCCGCATGGTGGGTCGCTGGGGCCCGATCCCTGGTACGTCCCGCGCTTACCGCAATGATTTTGCGCGATGTTGCAGCGCGAGATCATCACGATGGCGGGTCGCATCGCCGCACCTTCAATCCGCGTTCCGTCTCGCCAGCGTCACGGTGATGCCACAGACCGCATCTACGGTTCGCGCTCGGGAGGGGTGATGCAGGAGGGAATGATGGCACTGCTCACCGACACTGCGCGCAGCCGGCTCGTTACCTACGAGAAAAACACCTGCCCTCAATGCAGCGCTTGGCTGCTCGCGCCGGACTGGTCTGAACACCTCAGCGAGCGCCGCGTACGGCACACTTGGTCGTGCGAAACCTGCGGCTACGGATTCGAAACGACCGTATTCTTTCCGGCGCTGCACGACGTTGCGGCCTGAATGGCGGCTTTAAGCTCACGCTTTTGAAACCGGCTTTCGGCGCGGCGGATAGATATGCCGCCGCCCGCTGAAGTCCTCGACCGTGCCGGCGGCGACATAATTCGGGCCGATCGGCGATTTGCCGTAGCCGCCCGGAATATCGAGCACATAAGTCGGCTGGCAGAGTCCGGAATAGCGGCCACGCAACGCCCGCATCACTTCTTGGCCCTCGGCAATATCGGTGCGCATATGCGCCGTGCCGGGCGCGAGGTCGGCGTGATGCAGGTAATAGGGTTTGATCCGGCATTCGACCAGCGTACGCATCAATGCGCCGAGCGTTTCGGGGTCGTCGTTGACGCCGCGCAGTAGAACCGATTGCGACAGCATCGGGATGCCGGCGTCAATCAGCCGCGCACACGCCGCGCGCGTTTTCTCGGTCAGCTCGCGCGCGTGATTGACATGCAGCACGACGAAGGTCGCTTTTCCCCGCGCGCGTAACGCGCGCACACATGCGGCATTGACCCGCTCCGGCGCCACCGCCGGCATCCGCGTATGCAGACGGATCACCTTGACGTGGCCGATGCCCGCGACCCGCGCCACCACGTCCTTGAGCCGCCGCGCCGACAGGATCAGCGGATCGCCGCCACTCAGGATCACCTCCCAGATCGCCGGATGCGCGGCGATGTAACGGAGCGCGGCGTCGAGCGCCTTGGGCGACAGCCCTCCCCGGCCCGGCCCAATCATCTCGCGGCGGAAACAGAAGCGGCAATAAACTGCACAAGCGTTGACGACCTTCAACAACACGCGATCGGGATAGCGATGCACCAAGCCCTGCACCGGGCTATGCGGATCGTCGCCGATCGGATCGCCGCGTTCTTCCGGCGACGCCGCAAGCTCGCGCGCATCGGGCACGAATTGCCGCGCGATCGGATCGTGCGGGTCGGCAACGTCGATCAGTTGCGCCATCGCCGGCGTGATGGCAACTGCATAGCGCGCGGCGACCTCGGCGAGCGCGCCGAGCTGTTCATGCGGTACAAAACCGTGCTGGCAAAGCGAACGGGTGCTGCGCAACGTCGTGAAACGCCGACTCACGGCAACTGACTCATGGCAATGGATTCCATAACACCTGATCGATGCGCGAAGCGCCGGTCGCCAGCATCACCAGCCGATCGAGACCGAGCGCGACGCCGCTAGCCTGCGGCATGGTGGCGAGGGCAGCAAGGAAATCTTCATCCAGCGGATATCGCTCACCGTAAATACGCTCTTTCTCCGCCATCTCGCGTTCGAGCCGGACCCGCTGCTGGGCCGGATCGGCGAGTTCGCCGAAGCCGTTGGCAAGTTCGACGCCGCAAGCATAGAGTTCGAAGCGCTCGGCGACCCGCCGGTCGGCCGCCGGCCGCGCCAGCGCCGCCTGCGCGGACGGATATTCGTCGAGAATAGTGGCGCGGCCGATGCCGAGGTTGGGTTCGATCTTTTCCACCAGCACGCGGCTAAAAATGTCGGCCCAGCGGTCGTCTTCGCTCATGCGGATGCCTTGCGCCTGCGCGGCGTGGGCCAGCGTGTCGCGATCCGGCTCGTCGCCGCCGGTCAAGGTCGCCAACAAATCGATACCGGCGTAGCGGTCGAATGCTTCAGCCACGGTCAGCCGTTCCGGTGCGGCGAATGCATCCACCGAGCGGCCACGGAAGCTCAGCCGGTTCGTGCCGGCGGCTTCCGCCGCGCGCTTGAGGACCGCCACGCAGTCATCCATGAGCACCCCATAGGGTTCGCCGGCACGATACCATTCGATCAGGGTGAATTCCGGGTGATGCAACGCGCCACGCTCGCGATTGCGAAACGCCCTGGCGAATTCGACGATACGGTGCTCGCCGGCCGCGAGCAGCTTCTTGGCGGCAAATTCCGGGGAGGTGCGCAGGTAAAGCGGCGACTTCGCGCCATCGGTGGTCGAAAGCGTGGTTGCAAACGCATGTAGATGGGTCTCGTTGCCGGGCGAGACCTGTAAGGCGCCAGTCTCCACCTCGACAAAATCTTGCGCCTCGAACCAGCCGCGCAAAGCAGTAACGATCCGGCCGCGCGCCACCAGGAACGGGCGCCTGTCGGCATGAACATGCGGGTCCCAAAGGGACGAGGCAGGCGGAACGCTCGGCATAACCCTGTTTCGCGGTTAAACGAAAAACATCTAGCGTGCAGGCTCAGGATCGGTATGGTGCGGCCCGAATCCCTTTCAGTATCGAGGAAACCGTGAAAGTCATCGCCAGCTCATTGCGAAAAGGCAATATCGTCGAAATCGACGGCAAGCTTGGGGTCATCATCACCACCGAGAATATCCATCCCGGCAAGGGCACCCCGGTGACCCAGATGGATGTAAAGCGAATTGCCGACGGCGTGAAGCTGTCGCTCCGCTTCAAGACCACCGAACAGGTGGAGCGCGCCTTTGTCGAAGACCACAAGCATCAATTCATGTACCAGGACGGCGAAGGCTTCCATTTCATGAATATGGAGAGCTACGACCAGGTGGCGCTGCCGGCCGACATCATTGGCGACCAAGCCGCTTATTTGCAGCCCGAGATGGAAGTCACCATCAGCCTGCATGAGGGCCGTCCGGTGGCGATCGAACTGCCGCCGCGCGCCACGCTGGAAGTGGTGGAAACCGAGCCGGCCATCAAGAGTCAGACGGCCGCTTCCTCGTATAAGCCGGCGGTGCTCTCCAACGGGGTGCGCACCATGGTGCCGCCCTTCGTCACCACCGGTACCAAGATCGTGGTGCAGACAGCGGACGGCTCCTACATCGAGCGCGCGAAGGAGTAGCGGCGCTGCACCCCGCTCGTCCTCGCCAAGGCGGGGACCCAGCTCTTCGAATAACGGCTTGGATTCCCGCTTGTGCGGGAATGAGCGACGAGTGTCGGGCAACGTTCAGAAAAACGCCAACGTGCGGATCTCGATGCTCTCGCGCGGGCGCGCGTTGGCTGGCGAGGTCGGATCGTCGAAGGCGGTGTGCGCGGTGAAGCGGGCGCGGCCATCCTGCATTGAATCGAACACCTTGAACACGATCGCCTCTTCCCGGCGCATGCGCGGGAACCAGAACCACTTGTGGTTCGGATTGTAGGTGATGGCGTAAGTCTGCCCGACCCGGTGCTGGTAGCGCCGCTCGGACACCACCAGATCGCCGGTTGAAACGCTGCGCGCGTCGCAAATCGCCAGCGGAAAACTTTCCACCGGATGCTTGATCGGCCGCCAAACCTGCACGACGGCAAAGCGGCGCTTGAGCAACGCTTCGGCTTCGTCCGGCACGATGTCGCGCACGCGTTGCGGGGCCGACCATTCGGTGTAGTCGTTGTGCACGCGCGGCACGACTTCGCGGATTTTAAGTTGCTGGCGCAGCGCGTCGTCGCCGGTGCGCAAAGTGTGATCAAAAACCACGACGCGGGAGGCGCCGCTTTCGGCTTTCACCAATGCCTCCATCTCCGGGTAGTAGACGCGGCGCACATCGTCGTCTTTGTAAAAATCGGCGACCTTGGTGTCATGGCGCACGAAACGGAAGCCCTCGCGGTCGAGTGCAAAGTCGCCATGCAGCCGGCCGTTGCGGATGACGACACGGTGCGGATCGAGCTTGCCGCCGCGCATGTCGGCGGCACCGCCGGGGCCGGCCTCGGTGACGATTTTCTCACCGGTGTCGGTGAGATAATTGAGCGTCGCTTCGATCTGCGGGATCGTTTCTGGCCGTTCCAAAACCTGATCCATGGCCGACTCCTTGCCAAACGTTCGCCACCGCAAACATAAGCCCTGGCGCAAAACCGGGTAAGAGCCGCGGGGCGGCACCGGCCTCAACGCCGCCATGCGCGCCAAACACGCCCGCGGTCGCGCCAACGCTGAACAAACATTCATGACGGGGGGTTTTTTTGCACAACGGCGGCACGCCGGAGAAGCTTTTTATGCGAATTTCACGGCTGCGCGGCGGTGCATCACTTGGCAGCGGCAATGTTGATCGGGATATTAGGACTACCGAGATTGGAAGCAGAAACCGTGATCGCGCCGACTTCGATCAACCGGACACGCCGGCGGCAGCCAAACCTTTTGGCCTGCGGGCTTGCTTGCGCGCTCGCCGCCGTTTTCGCCCGCTCCGCGTGGAGCGCGGACTGCAAGCCCAGCCGCTTTCGGCCACCGTATTTCGTCGACACAATGGGGCCCTGCACGTTTGATTGGGCGGCATTGAGTTTCCAGGGCGAGCCCGAACAGCAGGCGCGTTGTCTGATGCGCGGTATGGACAAGTCGAGGAACCTCGCCCCGACGCCTGAAAGCTTGCCGCCCGCGCTCGAGCAGCGCGTCGGCCGCGACGGCGGCCTGCCCACGCGCGATGCCCTGAGCGGTTATCTCTCGAAGCTTGATCTGGAGTGGAACTTCGCCGCCTTTCTCTGGGAGCCGCTCTCGCGCGCCAACGACAACGATCCCGATGCGCCGATGGCGCGCTATTTCGTCATTCACGATACCAGCGGGCCGAACTACGGCCATCGGCCGTTCCCCTCTGACATCAACGGTGAGGCCGCTTTCAACAAACTTGCCGAGTTCAAATGCGACGACGGCTGGGGCAAGGCCCACGTGGTCATCAACCGCTCGGGCGATATGCTGCTCAGTCACGAACTTTCGATCCCATGGCGGGAAACGCGGTTCGAACAGGCCGCAAATTTTGCCGGAACATTGAAAGGGCTGTTCCTGCATGTCGAACTTATCCAGCCGCGAAAGAGCGCCGGCCGCGGCCGTGGCAACGATGCGCAGGCGCCTGATCCCGCCTTTACCGCCGCGCAATACGACCGGCTCGCTCTGGTCTACGTCATTGCCAGCGTGCGTGCCGGCCGCTGGCTCATCCCCGCCTTCCATGCCGCGCTCGACGCCGACGTTCCGAACGGTCATGACGATCCATTGAATTTCGACGTCGATAGTTTCGCCGGCAGTATCGAAAGACTTGTCGGCGCACTGCAACAGCCGGACCAAATGCAGGCCACCCGTCAATGACACTTATACGTGCGGTTTTGCCGGTCAGCTGTCTCGCGGCGCTGCTTCTTGCCGGGCACGCTGGCGCGGACGACTCGGGCGCGGCGGCCAAAGCGCCGACGGCGCCCGGTCCGGCCGCCGCGGCGCCGGAAATGCGTGGCCCAAGCATCACCAACGCTACGATCGATTGGAACGCCGCGCGCGCCGAAGCCCCCGAAACCTTGCCGTCGCTGAACGCCGCCACCGGCAAATTTCTGGCCAATATCGGCGCAAGCGGCGTGCCGGTGTTGCTGCCGTTCGATACCCGCGCCTTCCTGCGCGACCAAGCGAGCGGCGACGCAGCAGACACCGATAAATACTTTGCCGATTTTCACGCACCGACCTTTTTCTTTCCTGGATCGTCAGGCTACGACGCCGCGTTTCGCATCCCGCTGAACGATTCGTCGGTTCATCCGGCCGAAGTCCAGATTTCCGCATCTTCGGTCATCTACGAGCTCGACAGCCCGGCCGCCGATCAGGGCGTCTCGGTGCCGGAATTGGAGCATGATTTTCCCGGCATCCGCCGCGTGCTGCTTGAAAGCCGGCTCCGTTATGTCTTTACCCGTTTCGGCGTCTCCTATTTCGCCTCGATCCTGTGCGCCGACGGACGCCGCACCCGGCATGTGACCTGCCGCGAGGCGGATCAGGTGATGCTGCGCTTCGTCAAGGGGCTGCACATCGCCGGCGGCGCGCCCGTAGCCGCCATGGCAACATCGCGAACCATCGCCCGGCCAACGCAAATGTCGCCGGATTTTACCTATTATCCGCCGGGGGATCTGTTGCCCGGCACCGGCATGCAGCGCGCCGGCGGCCGCGGCGACGACACAGTCTATGCCGACATCCGCTTTCCGATTGCGCAAGCGCCCGCTTACGTCAATTCGCAGTCGTTCATGAATTGGGGCAATTGCGATCTCACCGGACTCGTTCACCTTGGCGGTCACGGCAAAGAGTCAGCGTATCGGTGTCGCGTGAACGACATTCGCCTGCTCAACGATGAAACCAAAAACTATGCTTATCCGTGGCGCGATAATTTCTGCGAACATCGGCATTATCAGGTGACGCAATGCCCGTCCGGGCTCGGCCATCAGGGTGAGGATATCCGGCCGAGTTCGTGCAAGCTGCGCAACGAGGATGCCGACCGCTGCGAGCCCTATCAGCATCAAATCGTCGCAGTGCGTGACGGCATGGTCTGGCGCAACGCCGGCGACGAGGCGCTCTTTCTCACCGCCAACGCGCCGGGTGAGCATATTCGTTTCCGCTACCTGCACATGAATCCGCATATGCTGGACCTTGCCGGCCTTGTCAGCGGCCGCACTATCCGGCAGGGCGATGTGTTGGGGCTGGTCGGCAATTACGGCGCACGCGAAGGCGGAACCTCCTATCACTTGCACTTCAACGTACAGGTGCCGACGCGGCAGGGCTGGCTGTTCGTCAATCCCTACATGACGTTGGTGGCTTCCTACGAGCACCTGATCGGCGGCCGCGGGCAAGCGGTCGACCCCGCGACGGCGGCCGCCTCCCCCGGTCCCGAAACCTCGGCGACACCCAATCCGGCACCGGCCGATGCTATGGTGGCGGCAAAGCCTGCAGCAAAACGCGAGACTGGCAGTGACAATGAAGCCCGCAAGCGCGCCGCCGTTACCGAACATTGCGCGACGCGATTCATTAAAGGCCGTCGCCGCCGCGTGTGCTGGACTGCTGCTGTGGAGACCGGCAAGCGCATCGGCCGCCAGCATCTCGTTCGGGCAATGGATCGAAGCATTTAAGGCAAAGGCGATCGCGCACGGCGTCGCACCGGAAATCTATACGCGCGTGATGAGCGCAGTTGAGCCGGATCGGACCGGCCTCGATGCGATCCGCAACCAGCCCGAATTCACCGTCCAGCTCTGGCAATATCTCAACCGCGCTACCTCCGACTGGAAGGTTGCGGCCGGCAGGCAGAAGGCGAAGCAATACGCGCCGCTGTTCGCGCGGATCGAGAAAGATTTCGGCGTCGAGACCTCCTTCATGCTCGGCGTGTGGGGCATCGAGTCCGCCTTTGGCGATCCGGTGGTCGCGAAAAATCATATGCGTCCCGTGATCCCGTCGCTGGCGACACTTGCTTGGGCCGAGCCGCGCCGCCGCGCCTACTGGGAAAGGGAGCTGATCAACGCGCTGTTGATCGTGCAAAACGGCTGGAGCACGCCGGCACAAATGATCGGCTCGTGGGCGGGAGCGATGGGTCACACCCAATGGATGCCGGAGGTGTGGCTGCACGTCGGCTTCGACTACGACAACGACGGCAAGATTTCGCCCTACGGGCCACCCGACGACGCGCTCGCCTCGACCGCGCGATATTTCGTCGAGCGCGGCGGTTATCGGCGCGGCGAGCATTGGGGTTACGAGGTGCGAGCTACCGAAAAAGCACATGGTGCGCGCAGCTACGCCGAGTGGCAGAAGCGCGGCATCACCCGCGCCGATGGCGGCGCCTTCCCCCAGCCGGAGGCGAAAGCGCGATTATGGGTGCCGGTGCCGGGCGGTCCTGCGTTCCTGATCGGGCCGAATTTTCTGGCGGCCAAAAGTTACAATCCTTCGACGACGTATGCGCTGGCGCTTTGCTATCTCGGCGACCTCTGCGTAGGCGGCTCACCCTTGGTGCAAAAATTCCCCGGCAGCGAGCCCAACTCCACGCTGGCCGAAATCGAGGAAATCCAGCGCCGGCTGACCGCGCTCGGATTTGACACCGGCGGCGCCGATGGCCGGGTCGGGCTTCGCACGACGCTAGCGGTGCACGACTATCAGCGCCGGGCCGGCATCGAGCCCGCCGACGGTTACGCCGGCGTCAAGCTATTGGCCCGCTTGCGCCAAGGCTCCTGATCCGGTTCGATCAATCCGATAATCTCCGCACAGCGAGAAAAGCCCGCCGATGCCACCGTCTCCTCCCAAAAGCGCGAGTCCCACCGGCAAATCCACCGCCGATCCGACAATCGGCGCACTGGAGCGGCCGGCGCAGGCCGGGGTCAATGCGCCCGGCTTCGGCAGCGACGTTGTCGCCGACACCTTGCGCGCACTCGCCATTCCCTACATCGCGGTGACCCCGGGTGCGAGCTATCGCGGCCTGCACGACAGCATCGTCAATTATCTCGGCAATGCAACGCCGCAGATGTTGCTCTGCGTGCACGAGGAATCCGCCGTCGCCATTGCGCACGGCTACGCCAAAGTCACCGGCAAGGCGATGGCCGCCGCCGTGCATTCCAACGTCGGGCTCCAGCACGCGACCATGGCGATGTTCAACGCCTGGTGCGACCGCATGCCGGTTCTCGTCCTCGGCGCCACCGGCCCGGTCGATGCGGTCAAGCGCCGGCCGTGGATCGACTGGATCCATACCGCGCGCGACCAGGGCGCGCTGGTCCGCGATTATACGAAATGGGACGACCAGCCCGCTTCGCCCGGCGCCGCACGCGAAGCGCTGCTCCGCGCCAGTTGGATCGCCAACACCGCACCGCAGGGTCCGGTCTACGTCAACCTCGACGCCGAGATGCAGGAAGCGAGGCTTACCGAGCAACCGCCGCCGCTCGACGCCGCGCGCTATATGCCCGCCATCGCCACCGCCGCGCCTGCCGACCTGGTGCAGAAGGCGGCGAGCCTGCTCAAGTCGGCCAGGCAGGTGGTGATCCTCGCCGGCCGGGCTTCACGCAGCGAAGCGGCCTGGAATGCGCGCGTTGCGCTGGCCGAGGCGCTCAACGCCAGCGTCGTCACCGATCTGAAAATCGGCGCGAGCTTTCCGACCGACCATCCGCTGCATGCGGGCGCGCCGCGCGACGTCACGCCGGAAAGCGTGCCGGCAATCCGCGGTGCCGACGTCATCCTGAGCCTCGACTGGGTCGACCTTGCCGGCGCGCTGCGCGCGATCGGCCCCGCATTCGCAGCGAAAATCATCCAGGTGTCGCTCGACCACCGCATCCACAACGCCTGGAGCATGGACCATCAGGCCCTGCCGCCGGTCGATCTTTTCCTCTCCGCCGATCCGGATCTGGTCGTGCCGGAACTGGTCGAAGCCATCGGCGGCGGCAAGCAGGACCTTGCATCGCCACCACGCGCCGCAGCAGCCGCCGAACATCCCGGCTTCACCAATGAGGCCATCGCACGCACGCTTCGCAACGTGCTCGGCAAGCGGCCGACGACGCTCACCCATCTGCCGATCTCGTGGGA
>JAGXAC010000111.1 GCA_019075925.1 Hyphomicrobiales bacterium
CTCCAATAGCCGCGCAACCTGCATGGTCAGCGTCGATCCGCCGGACCGAACGTGGCCGCTGCTCACAAGCTGGAAAGCCGCACGCGCAAGCGCCAGCGGATCGACGCCACGATGGTTGAGGAAGCGCTTGTCCTCATAAGCGAACAACATCGCGAAAAACCGGGGATCGACGTTGACGACATGCGCCGGCAGGCGCCAGCGTCCGCCATGGGTTGCATAGGCACGCAACAACCGTCCATCACGGGCGACGACGCGGGTCGAGAAAGCAAGATCGTTGCCGAGTGGCGCCGGTCCGAGCGCGGCAACCCACCACGCGGCGGCTGACAGAACCGCAACGCAGCTTAATCCCGCTGCGAGAACCAAGCGACGCATCCGGACTGATCTCATCTCGCCGTTACTTCCACGGTCTCGGTCGCCGTGCGGCCAAAGCGGTCGGGCCGGTACATGTCTTCGACTTTCGCCTGCGGTCGCACGTATTTGCCCGGCGCCACCGCGCGCACGACATAGGCGACGGTGAAAACGGGCCCGTCGTCTTTGCTGCGGTCGAACGCCGCGGTGAAGCGATCGTCGCGGAATTCCGCGTTGACCGGCTGGACCGCGTCGGTAATCCACGACAGCGTCCCGGTCTCGCCGGAGGAGACGAGGTGCGGATTGTCGATCTCAAACCCGGCCGGCAAATAATCGGCGACAATTACCCGGCCGAATTGCGGCTGCGCCTCGGTGACTTTGAGCACCACGACGAGACGGGTATTCTGCTTGACGGTCTTCACGTCAACTGGGTTGCCATCCATGTCGGTGGTCGAGCGCTCGATCTTGAAGCCCTTTTCGGCTGCCGGCTCCGGCGTGACCGGAGCGCCTGTCACCGTCATCACCGCCGAAAGATTGTCCTCGCCGGTATTGGTGATGCGAAGCGATTCCTTCAGATCGCCGGCGCGGATGGTGCGATTGAGCGGCGCAGTCAGCGGGACGCCGCCGACATCCAGCGAAATCTTGCCGGCGTCCTTGGCCATGTCGTTCGCCGCGAGCAGCAGCCAGGCGTCCTCCTGGGTCGACGTCGGCCGCAGGTCGGCGCGGGCGGCTTCGACACGCTGCACCGCCATCCGCACGGTCGCACGCGGCGCGCCGCTTTCGCTTGCCAGCGCCACCAGCGCGGCGGCATCGCGGAGCGTCGAGCCAAAATCTTCGCGTTCGACGAGATCGCCCGACGCGGAGGCAGGCATTGCGGCAAGCGCGGCGGCATAAACGCGATCGGCACGCACGCGATCGCCGACCATGCCCAGCGCGGCGGCAATTTGCGCCTTGGCGATCGGCGTCGCCAACGCATCGAGCTTGGCGTCGGCGAGGTACCGAAGATCGCCGACCGGCGCCATTCTGTTGCGGGCCAGCACGTAAAGGGCGTAAGCAAGCCCGGCCGCGCCGTCCTTGTCCGGGTCGGCGGTGTTGGCGACGACATTGCGCAGGCGATTGAGCGCGAGTTTGAATGCGCCGTCGGGCACCGCGATGTTGTGCTCGCGCGCGCGGGTCAAAAAGTCGGTGACATAAGCGTCCAGCCAGGTATCGCCGCCTCCGACGCCCCACAGACCGAACGAGCCGTTGCCGTCCTGCCGTGTGAGCAGCGCCTCAATGGCATCGCGAATGTGCTGATCCGCAGCCGGATCGGCCGCCGCCGGCTTGCCCTTGGTCAATTCGCTGACATAGAGGAGCGGCAGCGCGCGGCTGGTGATCTGCTCCGAACAGCGATACGGGTAGCGGTCGAGCGCGGCCAGCAACGCCGCGGCGTCGAGAGCCGCCGAGGCGCCCACCGAAACCGAGACCGCGCCGGTACCGGGAACCAAATCGGCAAACATATCGCTCGACAGCGCCAGGCTTTCACCCTTGGCGAGCGATATCACCGTCCGCCGCGCCAAAATTTGCGCCGGCATCCGAACCGCAAGTGTGAGGTTGCGCGACAGCGCATAGCCGCCGGGCCCGTTAACGCTCACCTTGATGGTGCCGTTGCCGGCCGCATTTGCGACGACCGGGACATTTGCGGCACCGCGCTGCCTGGCGCTCAGCGACAATTTCTGCGTCGCGGTCGCGGCGACTACGCCGTCGCCCGTCACGGCGATGGTGTAATCGCCGGCAGCCCCTTCCACGTTGTCGAGATCGAGATGCAGACTCGAGCGATCACCCGGAAGCAGGAACCGCGGCAACGTCGCGGTCAGCACTACCGGATCGCGTACGACGACATCGGCGCCGGCGTGGCCGACTTTGCCTTTGCTCCACGCCACCGCCATGACGCGGACCGTGCCGGAGAAGTCCGGCATGTCGAAATCGACGTCGGCATTGCCATCCGCGCCGACCGTCACCAGGCCGGAATAAAGCGCGACCGGCGGCCCGCTTGGCGGGCTTGCCTGCAATTCCGCGCCCTGGTCGCCACCGGAGCGAATTTGCCCGCGCATGCCCTGCATGCCATCGATCAACTGGCCGTAGAGGTCGCGGATATCCACCGACAGCGCTTGCTGGCCGAGATAGTAGTCGTCCGGCGACGGCGCTTTGTAGTTGGTCAGATTGAGAATGCCGACATCGACCGCGGCCACGACGACCCGCGCATCCTCGCCGGCGGCAAGCCCGGAGATCTTCACCGGAACGTGCAGCGCGGAATTGGGCCGGATCAGGGCCGGAGCTTTCAGTTCGACGCCAAGCGTCTTGGCCGCGCGATCGATCGAGAACCATTGCAGCCCGATGGCGCGGCCCGGCATCCGCTGGGCTGGCGCATCGAGCGGCCGTTGCAATGTCGCAACCAGATAGGCTCCGGTGCTCCAGTCGCGACCGACCGGGACTTTCACCTTGGCTACCCCCGGCGGCACATCGGTGGTTTGCGTCGCTAACAGGCGGTCGCCGATAACGTTGAGCGTCAGGCGGCCCGCCGTCCGGGCGGTGACCGCAGCCGTCATGGTGTCGCCCGGAGCGTATTCGCCCTTGTCGACTGCGACGTCGAGCATGTCGGGCGTATCGGCGTTGGTCTCGACGTAGAAGCCAGCATCGAATGCGATCGAAGTCACCGGTCCGTTCGGAGCGGGCGCCGACACTTCCAGCCTGTAACGGCCGAAATTCACCGGCAGTGAAATTTGCGAAGGCTTGTCGAGGGTCGTGTCGATCGTGCCGTCGGCGACGCGCTTGGTGGTCTTGACCGGCTCGTAGTTCCAGCGGCCGTTCTGTTTGTAGAACTGGTAATGGGTTTCGATGCGCAACAATTCGTAGTGCAAACCGCGCAATGCCATCGCGGCGCCATCGGGCGCAAGCGCCACCACGTCGAAGACCGCGTTGGCGCCATCGGCGAGCGACCGGCCCGAGAATTGCGGCTTGACGCCGATCATCGGGCCGTTCGCCGTGACCGGAAGCACCACATTGTGCTCCACCGCGCGGCCGCCCGGCTCCGCCATGCGCACAGTGATGCGCGCCTCCAGCGGATGCGTGCCGGCAGGCAATTTGTTCAGGTTGACGGTGAAGCTTGCTTTGCCGGCGGCGTCGGTATCGGGCAAATCCTCCAACGATTGCTCGACCGGCTCGACCTCCTCGTCGTCGAGGCCGAACTGGTAGCCGGCAAAGCCGGTGCGTTCCTTGGCCGCGGCAATTGTGACTTCACCTTCGAGGTCGAGGCCGGCAGCCGGCGCGCCGTAAAGGAAGCGTCCGGCGATATCGATCTTGGCCGGCACCTTTTGCGATATGTGCCCGCTCGGCGAGCTTAAGTCGAACGCGATCCGGTCCGGCACATAGTCTTCGACCAGAAAGCTCGCTTCGCCGACCGCCGGACGTTTTGGATCGGTGAAGGCGCGCACATGCCAAGTGCCGCTCGGCGCCGACGCCGGCAGCGCCAGCGCCAGCGGGTGCCCGCCCAGCCCTTGATCGGCGACCGAGACGCGGCGGAATTCGACGCCGTCGGGACGCTCGACCACCAACGTCAGCGGTACGCCAAGTGCAGCCGCACCGTATGTGTCGCGTAGTAGCGCGGTGAGATAAGCGGTCTCGCCGGAACGGTACACGCCGCGCTCGCTGTAGACGAACGCATCGAGCCCGGCCGGCGCCGGCCTGCCGCCGACGCCGCGGTCGGTCAGATCGAAAGCCGGCCCGCGTAAATTCAAGAATGCGTAATCGCCCTGCCCGTCGCTAGCCGTGAGCATCGCCGGCGCAACGCCGCCCTCGCCGCTGGTAAGGCCGGCCTCGAACTGGGCGTGGCCGGCCGCATCGGTGCGCCGCGTCGCCAGCACTTCGTTGCTGCGGGAAACTAGCTTGAGCTCGATGTCCTTCTTGGCTAGCGCGCTCGCCAGCGAGTTGACGAAGACATGAATCCCGTCGTTGCCGGAAAATGCGGTCAAGCCAAGGTCGGAAACGATGAACCATTGGGTCGCCAATGCCTCGACATTGTTGTCAAGGTTGTTGGTCTCCTGCGGCTGCGCCACCATGACGTAGACGCCAGGCTTCAACTCGCCGACCGCCTGGTCGAGCGGAAATGCCGTGGTCACATCGGCGTTGAGCGCCGCCGATTCAAGCGTGAGTTCGCCCTTCCATACCGACATGCCGCGCGACTCGCGCAGTTGGTCGACGTCGTAACGGTTCAGACTACGTTGAAAGTCGGCGCGGCCGCGATTCTCGCCGGTGACGGTGTCGACCAGGTTGCGGTCGGCGAGGCGGAAGATTTCGATCGCCGCCGCCTTGGTATTGGTGCTGATGATCGGAATGCCGCGCTGGCCGGTGCGCGGCAGCACGTAAGACGTCGTGGTGAAGCGCAGCGACGGTTTGCGGTCGCGCACGTAAATGGCGTAGTCGCCCGATTTCGACAGGGTTTCATGCACGGTGGATGGCAGACCGGCGCGCAGGGTGATGTTGTACGTTTCGCCATGCTGCAAGCCTTCGACGCAAATCTGTTTCTCAGCCGCCGACAATGCCGGCTTGTCGGTGCCGGCGAGCACGACAAAGGGCGAGAAATCGGTGCGCGCCGGCAAGTCTTCCGAGAACTGGAAGCAGGCGCGCGGCGAAGCGGTATCGGCATCGACGCTATAATCGAGCACGCGGAAGCCATGCGCCTCGCGCAACAGCTCGTATTGCCCGCGCACGTCGGCAACTTCGTGCAACTCGAGTGAGAGACGCAGCGCATCAAGGGCCGGCCGCCATTGTTCGCGGAGCGCCAGCGCATGGCCCAGAAATGCGAGACTATTGGCTTCTTCGCCGCGGCTCGCCGTGCGCTGATACGCGATATATGCGGCGGTCGAGGCGCGTTCCAGCAGCAACGCCTTCTCTTTATCGTCGGCGGGGCGAATCTGCATGATGCTACGCGCCAACCGCAACCAGGTGGTGGAATCATTCGGCGCTGCGGCGACGATCTGGCCGAGCAGCGCCATGCCGGCGCGGAAGTCGTTTTTGGCGAACGCCGCGTCGGCATCCTTGCGGATTTGCGGCAGCGGCTTGGCCGCCGCGCCGGCGTCGGATTTGATCTGCGCCTCAAGCGTGATCGCGGCATCGGCGAGGTCGCTATTCTGAAAGGGCTTTTCGGCGGTGTTGGCGGAGGCGGCGGCGAACGGCGCAACCCACAGCAGCGCGGCGGCAAGGCCGGCGCGAATGAACGACGACGACATCCGATGATCTCCTCACCCCAAGGCGCGCAATTTCGATCCGTGCGGCGGATTTGAAATTCCCGCGGCCTGCCGGCAATCTCGCATAGAAATTTCAAAGCCAAAAGACGAACGAAAATCGTAAGCTGCGCGTATCCGCTTTGCCTCCGGCGCTCACAGGAGAGCGAACCGACAATACGCGCGACCTCCGGAATCGGATCACACGGCCCGGAATGTGAGCCGACGATCGTGTCGAAGCCGTGGCCGGCGCACAAACCGGCCGGTTTACTAGGCGTTTTACTGGCCTGGCTATATAAACATCCCATGCGGCCCCGTAGCTCAGGGGATAGAGCAACAGCCTTCTAAGCTGAAGGTCGCAGGTTCGAATCCTGCCGGGGTCGCCATCGATTTCAGAATTCTTGGCGCGCGCCGAATTTCGCGGCGCCGCTTGCTGCGCTGGCGATCACCATTCCGGGCGGGCCGCCTTGGGTTAGCGCAGCGGCATCCTCATCGATAGCCGGCATCAGGTGCAGGCCTGATAACCCCAGCGGACAATGATACCGCGTTGGGCTGCACCCCAGACCTTGCACGAAACGCCGATCAGATTCGCATGCCAAAAATAGACTCGTTGATGCTCCACGTAAGCCGTCCCTATCGGGCGACCGAGTTTCGCCATGGCCTCTTGCACGGGTTCGCCGCGATAAACGCCAAGGCTGGACTCAAGCCCGAGCCCCGAAAAGCCGCACAAGACGGCACCGACCGCGACGAGAGCGCCAACTTTGAAAACCTTGTGCATGATGTACCTCCAGCGGAAACGCAATTTCTCCGCAAAATCCCCGCCAGGGCAAGGGGGACGTTTATCGACCGACTCGCCCGTCTCCTGAGCGGCGCAGGCCTGGGGTGATTTGCGGTCCCTATTCGACCGTCACGACCGAGCGGCCGCCTTTATCCAGGATTGCATATTTATAGGTGGAGTGATCGCAAGCTAATCGATAGCCGCCCGGACGCGGATCAAGCGCACTGATGCTGTCGCAGCGATAACCGGTTGCGCGGACAAAATGGGCGAGCTCGAACATCAGATCGAAGTTCCCCGCGAATTGGGGGTAAATGACCGCGTCAGGTTCGATTGGCACCCTGAGATCGTTGTGCTGGCGTAACTGCGGTTGCGGCGGTGGCGCCTGCGGCGGAAGCCGCATCGCGGCGACCGGCGCCGGTTTCGCCGGCGGCGACGACTGCTGCACGGCGGCTTTCTGCGCCGGAGCGCCTTGCGGCAACGATCCCGTTACCGCATCGCCCGGCGGTGACGGCGCCGGCGTCTTGGGCGGCGCCACGCATTGCTTCGTCGTTGCATCAAGGGTCATTCCCCGTGACTCGCAAAAATCTTGCGTCGGGTGCATCGCGCTCATGAAGGCGTTGCCGCCGGATGCGCCCGGCAGGGCGCACGCGGTCAACATCAGTGCGGCTAAAATGCAGACGTGTCGCACCAGCGCAGCCTCCGACGGAAACGCCGCCCGAAAACGGTCCGCACACCACTGAAATGCCCGGCAACGCGCGACTCAGACGCGTAATCCTAGCCTCATACGGCACGGGCTTGTAGATGGTCGGCCGGAAACTAAATGGCGCTTTTACGCGTCACCTTATATCCCGCCTTGTCGCGATCCCAGGTGGCGGCGGTGATGCCGCGTTCGCGCAGTTTGTACTTGGTCACCTTGCCGCTCTCCGTCGTCGGTAGTTTATCGACGAACTCCAGATAGCGCGGCACCGCGAAATACGGCATGCGCGGCTGGCAATAATCGAGCAAAGCCGTGGGGGCGATCTGCTCACCCGCACGCAGCACGATGGCCGCCATTACCTCATCTTCGGCCAACTCCGAGCGCACCGGAAATACCGCGGCATTTTCGATCGAGGGATGGCTCACCAGCACCTGCTCGACTTCATACGAGGAGACGTTTTCGCCGCGGCGGCGGATCGCGTCCTTGATGCGGTCGACGAAGCGGTAAAAGCCGTCCGGCTCGCGAACGACGCGGTCGCCGGTGTGAAACCAGAGATTACGCCACGCCTCCACGGTCTTATCGGCCATGCCGAAATAACCGGTGGCGAACGCGAACGGCTCGTCGGCACGCAACACCAGTTCGCCCGCCTCGCCATCAGGCAGCGCGTTGTCCTGGTCGTCCACCACACGCGCGGAGAAGCGCGGTAGCAGCCGGCCCATATAGCCCGGCCGCTGCTCCGCAAGCGGAGCCCCCATGATGCAGTTGGTCTCGGTCGAGCCATAACCGTCGAGGAGGCCGAAACCGAAGCGTTCGATGAATGCCTTATGAAAGTGCGCGGGCACGGCGGGCGCGAGCGCAATCCGCACCCGATGCGCGCGATCGGCCGGACCCTTCTCCTGCGCCAGCAGCATCGGCACCATGGCGCCGAGCACATAGGTCACCGTCGCCTTGTGGCGCGCGAGGCTCGGCATGAAATCTGACGCCGAGAACCGCGGCTCGACGACGAGCTGCGTGCCGTGCAGGATCGCCTGGAAGCAGGCATTCAGCGCATTGGTGTGAAAGACCGGCAACGTCGTCACCAGCACGTCGGCTTCGCGCAGATCGAGCATTCCGCCGGTATAGACGGCCCACCAGAAATACTGGGCGTGCGGACAGCACACCCCTTTCGACAGGCCGGTCGTTCCCGACGTGTAAAGGATGGCGAAGGTGTCCCCGGGATCGCCTTCGTGCGGCGCTATCGGCTCCAGCGGGTCCGGGAACGGGACGGATTCGAACCGCGGCAGATCAACTGCATTCCCCTCGCCCACCAGCCATAACGTCGCAAGCGCGATACGTGCGGGATCGAGCGAGGTCAGCACTGGCGTCAGCTCGCGCTCGACGACCAGCAGTCGCGCACCGCAATTGGCCAGAATGTGCTCAAGTTGCGCACCGCGCGAGGCCGTGTTGATCGGCACGGCAATAGCGCCGAGCCAGGCGCTGCCAAGGATGGTGACCAGCAATTCGGCGCGGTTGCCGCACAGAGTAGCGACGCGGTCGCCGGCCACGATCCCGGCGGCGGCAAGCGCGGCCGCACGGCCGGCTACAGCCTCGCGTAATCCGACGTGGCTGAACGTCACACCGCCAATGGTGATGACCGGCCGCTCGCCGTAGCGCTCGGCCTGACGGTGCAGCATCTCCGGCACCGTGCGGGTGATCGGCGGAAACAACGCGGGAAGCGAACTGCTGGCTGGCATGGATGGACGTTTTATCCTGTACCGCGACGCGACATTGCCATAGCACAAACGCCGTAAGGCTATTACTTTAAACCTAAAGCATCCACCGCGAGACGCTCGATGGCCGAAAATACCGAAATCGAGGTCGAGCTCAAGCGCTCCGGCCTTACCTTTCTGGTGCCGCCGGACAAAAGCATCCTCCAGGTGCTGATAGAGGAAGGCATTGATCCAATGTACGATTGCCAGCGCGGCGAATGCGGCATCTGCCAGGTCGTCGTGCTGGAAGGCGTGCCCGATCATCGCGATCACATCCTCAGCGACGACGAACACGCCAGTAACAAGGTCATGCAAATCTGCGTATCGCGGGCGAAGACGCCGCGTCTGGTGCTCGACCTCTGACTTGACGGAGACCGTTCAATGGGCCGTTACAAAAACAATGCCAAAGCCGTGCACGATCTGGTGCGCGAAACCGAAGTCCACCGCGACGTCTACATCGACCAGGAAGTGTTCGACCTGGAGATGGACCATCTGTTCGCCAACACCTGGATCTACGTCGGCCACGACAGCCAAATTCCCAATGTCGGCGACTATTACGGCACCACCATTGGCCGCCAGCCGGTGTTGATGGTGCGTCACTCCGACGGCGCCGTGCACGTCCTTTACAACCGCTGCCCGCACAAGGGCACCCGCATCACCATCGACACCTGCGGCAACGCCGGAAAATTTTTCCGCTGCCCCTATCATGCCTGGTCGTTCCGCACCGACGGCTCGCTGCTGGCGATCCCATTACGCAAAGGCTACGAAAACACCGGGCTGGACCAGAGCGAGGCAGTCAAGGGCATCGCGCACGTCAAGCATATGAAAAACTACCGCGGCTTCGTGTTCGCCAAAATGAGCGACAGCGGGCCCGGCTTCGAGGATTACTTCGGCGAGAGCCTATCGACCATCGACAACATGGTGGATCGCTCGCCGGCCGGAAGGCTGGAGATCGCCGGCGGCGTGTTGCGCTACATGCACAACTGCAACTGGAAAATGCTGGTCGAGAATTTGACCGACACCTGCCATCCGATGGCGGCGCACGAAGCCTCGGCCGGCACCGCAATCGAGGTGTGGAAGAAAATGGCGCCCGGCGCCAACACGAAACACCCCGCGGTCGAAATCTATGCGCCGTTCATGTCGCCCTACGAATTCTTCGAGAAGATGGGCATCCGCATCTGGCGCAACGGCCACGGGCATACCGGGGTGCACCATTCGATCCATTCGGACTATTCGGCGATTCCCGGCTATTTCGACAACATGGTGGCCGCCTATGGCGAGACGCGGGCGAAAGCGATCCTCGACGAAAACCGGCACAACACGTCGTACTTCCCGAACTTTACCGTCAAGGGGCCGATCCAGTCGATCCGCCTGTTCAAGCCGCTCGCTCCGGATAAGACCCTTGCCGAATCCTGGACCTTCCGGCTCGTCGATGCGCCCGACGCGCTGCTGGAGCGCACCCTCACCTACAACCGCCTGGTCAACGCGCCGACCTCGATCCTCGGCCATGACGACCTGGAAATGTACGAGCGCGCCCAGGAAGGGCTGCACGTCGACGCCAATCCGTGGGTCAACATTCAGCGCCTCTACGATCCAGCCGAACTCGAGCAGGAAACTGCGGTGATCAACGGCACGTCGGAATGGCAGATGCGCAACCAGTTCCGCGCCTGGTCGAAATTCATGACGCTGTCGATGTAATATCAATGAGTGCGCCGACCGACCAGGATTTGATCGGCTTTGTCGTACACGAGGCGCGGCTGATCGACCAGCATCGCTTCGAGGAATGGCTCGATCTGTTCGCCGAGGACGGCCATTATTGGATGCCGCTCGAGTGGGGGCAAACCGATCCGCGGCTTACGACCTCGCTGATGTACGACGACAAGGTGCTGCTGCGGATCCGCATCGAGCGGCTCAAGGGCAATCGCACTTTTTCGCAAAAGCCGAAAAGTCGCTGCCATCACGTCTTGCAGACACCGCAGATCGAGACGCGGGACGAGGCGGCAAACCAATACGTCACCTGGACGCCGATGCATTATGTCGAAACGCGGCTCGACGAGCAGGAACTCTATGCCGCGTGGGCGACACACACGCTTACAATGGTTGGCGGCAAGCTCAAGATCAAATTGAAACGCGTCGATCTGGTCAATTGCGACGCCGCGCTGCGCAGCATCCAGCTTTTCATGTGAATGCAATGAGCGAACGATCCGTCGCGATTGTCACCGGCGGCAGCGCCGGGATCGGCGAAAAAATCTGCCGCCGCCTCCTTGGCGCCGGCTATGAGGTGGTGTCGCTGGCGCGGCGGAAGCCGCAATGGTCGGACCCCTCATTGCATGCCATCGAGGTCGACCTCATCGACACGAAGGCGACCGGGCAAGCCGCCGCGGAAATCGCTAGAAAATATCCGGTTCGTGCCGTCGTCCACAACGCCGGCGCGATCCGCGCCAGCCTCCTTCCGGACGTCAAACAAGGCGATTTGCACGATCTCACACAGCTGCATCTCGGCGCGGCAATCCTCATTGTCCAGGCGGTGCTGCCGGGCATGCGCGAACGCAAATTCGGCCGCATCGTATTGATCTCCTCGCGCGCCGCGCTCGGATTGCAGACCCGGACGGCCTATTC
>JAGXAC010000112.1 GCA_019075925.1 Hyphomicrobiales bacterium
CGATAAGGCGAAAGACAGGAGTGTGGTATGGCGCGTTTTGAAATCCTCGATGCCCAGGCGGCGCCGCTCGGCGAAGGTCCGGCCGCTGCCGACATGCTGTTCGAACTCGGCATGATGTATTCGGTCGGCCGCGACGTTCCGGTCGATCTGATATCCGCGCACAAGTGGTTCAATCTGGCGGCGATGAAGGGCAGCCTGGAAGCGATCCGGCTGCGCCGCGAAATTGCCGATCAGATGTCCGACCGCGAGATCGCGGTGGCCCAGCGCGCGGCACGGGACTGGCTCAAGGGCGGTTCCGAGAGCGTGCCGGTGCCGGCTGCGGTGACCGCAATCGCGGCCTAGCCGCGTGCAACTTGCGTTATGCGACCGCCGGAGGGAGAGGAACCTTATCCTCACCTTCTTTCGCAGGGTTTCGTTCCTATCGGTCAACACAAACTCCATGACGTCGTCGATCGACCGAGCTTATGAAAGCGGCGAACGAATCGCCGGTTGACTTAACCATTACCGGGCGCCAGGCGCGAAAACGGTAACCGTTTCAGCGGATTTCGAACCGCCGAAAGATCAACACCTTGAGTTGATCCAGCATGAGCAAATAGATCGCAACCGCCACCAATAGCCCTGCAATCAGCAACGGATTCACCGGCGCCATCAACACGCCCATCGTAGCCATCGTCGCCACGACGGCGAGATCAACGATCGAACTGCCGGCGAGCCACATGCTTGGCGGCGATTTCCAAAAATGATCGCGCTCGCGGATGAGGTAGATATTTCCTTGCCCGGTCGCCACAAGCATGACGAAAACCAGCGTCTGTAATTCCGGCAATGGCAGTCCGAGATAGCTTCGACCGACGTAAAACACGGCAAAGGAAAGCAGCAGCACTAGCGTGGCCAGTGTGCCGCCTGTCGCCATCAGCGTTTTGACGTCCCAGCGGTCCGGTGTACGAGAGTAGGAAACGCGATCCGTGGCTATCGACATCGTCACGAAATCGTTGGTGAACAGCAATAGCACGATCAGCAGCGGCGTGATGACAAAAGTGTCAGTGAGCATAACCCCGATGCTGAGAAAAACCGCGATTTCCAAACTCTTCATGATCTTGTTGATGGTGTAAGTAAGCATGCGCTGATAAATCCGCCGGCTGATCTGAACCGCCGATAGAGCATCCACCAAGCCGGGTGCTGTGAGCACCACGCCGGCGGCGGCGCGGGCAACATCGGTTGCGCTGGCGACCGCGATGCCCACGTCGGCCTGCTTCAATGCGGGCGCATCGTTGACGCCGTCCCCAGTCATGCCGACGACGTGGCCCGCCGACTGCAGAAGCCGGATAATCTTGATTTTATGTTCGGGAAAAACGCGAGCATAGATGTCGTGATCGAGCACCTGTCCGGCCCCGAGATGATCGAACGCGTCGGCGCCGGCAGCGCGACTGCCGATGCCGACCCGCTTCGCCACGGCACAAGCCGTTGTCTGGTTATCGCCAGTGACCATGATCACGCGCACTCCGAGGTCCTGCAAACCTCTAACGAGGGAAGCGGAATCCTCGCGCGGCGGATCTTGAAGGGCGACAAGGCCGGCCAGCCTGAGTTCGCCTCGATCGTCGCCCGCGGCAACTGCAAGCACGCGATTGCCGCCCTCCGTCAGCCGCTCGCTCAATGCGGCAACGTCGGAAGTGCCTGTCGCGAGTGCGGCAACGGCTTGCGGCGCGCCTTTGACGACGCATAACGGCTCCGCGTCAGTTTCGTAACGGGCGAGGGAATAGCGCCGCTCGGGATCGAACGGCACGAATTCGGTGCGCCGTGGGATATTACTAAGAAGGCCGCGCGAGCCGGCCGCGGTCAGAATTGCGAGATCAATAGGGTCTTGCGTCGCCGGATCGCTTGCCAATGCTGCCCGCCTGAGCAGCTCATCCTCGGAGACGGGAGCGAGGGGGGCGATCGCGGCGAGCGTGAGGCGATTTTCGGTGATCGTGCCGGTCTTGTCGGTGCAAAGAACGTCCATGCCGGCAGCCTCTTCAATGGCCGGCAATTTTGTGACCAGTACGCCGCTGTGCGCCAGTTCGGTCGATCCGATCGCCGTCGCCAAGGTGAAGGTTGCCGGCAGTGCGACCGGAACCGACGCGATCAGGAGGATCAGGGCAAATGGGATCACGTCGGCGAGCGGCAGGCCGGCCCACGCCGCATAAAGAAGTAAAGCGCTCACTAAAAATGCATCGATGGCGATGAGCGCCTTGACGATGGCGAAGATCGTTGCCTGAAGGTGGCTCGTTGATCTTGCCGTGCGCACCAGTTCCGCAGTCTTACCGAAGTAGGTGTGCAGCCCCGTCGCGACGACCTCGCCGCTGCCCTCACCGCGCCGAACAATGGCGGCAGCGTAGGCAAGAGTCCCTGCTTTGGCCTCTACCGGAACGGACTCGCCGGTCAGCGCCGACTGATCGAGCAGAATATTGCCACTGTCGATTCGGATATCGGCGGGCGAAAGATCGCCCATTCTGAGATGAACGCGGTCGCCCGGCACCAGGTTTACAGAGGGCACCGACTGCCAGCGGCCATCACGGAGCACCCGCGCCTTTGTTGACAGTCGCTTGCGCAGCAATGCGAGCGCCTTGCCGGCCCGACCTTCCTCAACAAAACCGATGGCGGCGTTGAAGACGAGGAGAGCGCCGACGATCGCCGCTTCTCCGCTTTTACCGAGCAGGACCTGGATGACGATTGTGGCTTCGAGCATCCACGGAATGGGGCCCCATAGTTTCCGCAACAACGCGAAGGCCGGATGATGTCGAGTTTCCGGGATTTCGTTTAGGCCATGCTGTTCGAGACGGAGTTCCGCTTCAACGCTTGTCAAGCCGGAAGTTGGCGCGACTGTCGGTGCGGGCTCCAACATGGACTGATCAACGCTTCAGAACTCATCCCCTCGGGATCTCTATACCACGCCGCTCAACTCACGATGCGTCCTGAATTGGATAGACGTCGGCTGGCCGGTCAAGTCTGGCGTCAACCATGACTGGCCCGGACGGCGGCAAGGAAGGACGGGGGGTGCCGCGAGCCAAAAATGTTACGTCGTGGCCGAACCGTGGGGATGTGTCTGAAATTGCTTAAATTGCTAATCACATGGCGCTTTTTGGCATCGAACGGAAGATCTGTCTTTGATCCAAAGCAATTCGGATTTAGAATTTTCCCTGAGGGCACCCCATGGTTGAGTACAGGTCCCAGGATCGATTTGTGAGGCGCGAGAACGTCAAACGTTTCAATGAAATGCTTAAAGCGGCGAAAGACGAGGCTGAGCGGCAACAGATCCTGAAACTGCTTGCTGAAGAGCGGCAGAAGCAAAGGGACGCTGGCGACAAGATCGACGAGTAAACCGCCACAAGGCGTATTTGACTGGCTTGTTATCCGCGCGACGAAACAAACCATCGGCGAAAACACATGATCGTGAGGACACGATGCCTCTGATCGGCATTCGCGACAATCGTTTGATCTACATCAAAGCTATGGGGGCCTGAAAACTGCGTATCTAGAAAAGAAATTCGGGCATCGTGGGCCGCTCCGATTTCAGAAGGAGAATCCGGTGTCGAATCTGGTCGTAAAGTTACCCTCCGAGAAGCGACCGGGCTCCTCACTTCCGTCTGAGAGGAAAGCACCTCCTCCGAGTTTGCAGTCAACCGCCCATACGGCGGCGAGCGATGACTATGCGGTTTCGGCTCTCGGCGACATTGTCGACCGATCGTTACACGCAGCAGCCGCCCGCTTAACCTTGGGCGTTTCTCCGGCGGCGCTGACTGCAGCCTATCTTGATTGGGCTACGCATCTGGCATTTTCACCGGGCAAGCAACTTCAGCTCGCGACCAAGGCAGCGCGTAAGGTAAGTCGCTTTGCTCGCTACAGCTCCAAGTGCGTATTGAGCGGAACGCCGGCCGAACGCTGCATCGAGCCGCTCCCCCAGGACCGGCGTTTTGCTGGCCCGGAATGGCAACAATGGCCCTACAACTTCCTCTCTCAGGCATTCCTGCTCAATCAACAATGGTGGTACAACGCAACGACCGGCGTGCGCGGCGTGACCAGGCAACATGAGGCCATGGTCGAATTCGGTGCGCGGCAAATCCTGGACATGTGGGCGCCCTCGAACTTCATTGTGACCAATCCTGAGATTCTCAAGCAGACGCTGAGCCAGGGCGGCATGAATCTCGTCCGCGGCATGCAAAACCTTATGGACGACTGGGAGCGCCATATCGGCGGCAAAAGGCCGGCCGGAACCGAGCAGTTCCAAGTGGGGCAAACCATCGCGGCAACTCCGGGCAAGGTGATTTATCGCAATCGCCTGATCGAGCTGATCCAGTACGCGCCCGCAACGAACGCGGTAAAGCCGGAGCCCGTGCTGATCGTGCCGGCGTGGATCATGAAGTATTACATTCTTGATCTGTCGCCACAGAATTCGCTGGTGAACTATCTCAGGCGGCAGGGCTACACCGTCTTCATGATCTCCTGGAAAAATCCGGGGCCAGACGACCGTGACCTCGGCATGGAGGACTATCTCAAGCTCGGCCCGATGGCTGCACTGGATGTCGTCAATGCCGTGGTTCCAGACCGCAAAGTGCACGCCACCGGCTACTGTATCGGCGGAACGCTGCTAGCGATTGCCGCCGCAGCAATGGCTCGCGATGGCGACGACCGGCTGAAATCCGTAACCTTATTTGCTTCGCAAACCGACTTCACCGAAGCCGGCGAGTTGATGCTGTTCATCAACGAAAGCCAAATCGCGTTTCTCGAAGACCTGATGTGGCAACAAGGTTTCCTCGACACCGCCCAGATGGCCGGTGCTTTTCAAATCTTGCGCTCCAATGACCTCGTTTGGTCGCGCATAGTCCACGACTACCTGATGGGCGAGCGAACGCCAATGACCGATCTTACGGCGTGGAACGCAGACGCCACCCGGATGCCATATCGGATGCACACCGAATACCTTCGTCGATTGTTCCTCGATGACGAGCTCGCGGAGGGACGTTTCGCCGTCGGCGCACGCCCGGTCGTACTCTCCGATATTCGCGTTCCGATATTCGCGGTGGGGACCACGCGCGATCACGTTGCGCCATGGCATTCGACGTACAAGATCAATCTTCTGACCGACACCGACGTTACCTACCTGCTGACGACAGGCGGACATAACGCTGGGATCGTATCGGAGCCGGGTCATCCTCACCGCAGCTATCAAATCATGACCAAAAAGGCGGCGGATCGCTATGTGGATCCTGAGGCCTATTTGGCGACCGCGCCGCGCAAGGAAGGCTCCTGGTGGCCGGAATGGGTCGATTGGCTCACCGATCATTCCGGGGAGGCCGTTGCCTCGCCGGCGGCGGGTGCGGCTGCCTATCCGCCACTTTGCGCCGCTCCCGGAACCTATGTGATGCAGGCCTGACGCAGACGTCACCGCACCTGCAAGGGAAGAAGGGCAGGGGAGAAACGATCCGCACCGACGAACCCAACAGGAGCCGTGGTTGCGCGAGAAGCTCGTCCACTCGGGAGCACGTTCGGCAATTGGTCGAGGAGGTCTATTTCCGGGTCGTCGGGCTTGGGTTCGTCGCTCATTGGTCTGACACGTGGATTAACGACGATGGGTACACTTAAGAAAATCGGAAATAATCCAAAGTCTTCAGCTTGACTGGCGGAGAGGAAGGGATTCGAACCCTTGATACGGCTTTAGACCGTATAACGGTTTAGCAAACCGCCGCCTTCAGCCACTCGGCCACCTCTCCTATCAGCCGCTATCTAGTGCATGGCTCGGGAAAGTGGAAGCCGATTTTCCGCGGGTTTCCGGTTTGGCGTCCTGTGGTAGGACTAGTGCATGGGAAGCCGCCGCCCACGCGCGATCTGTGCTCGCCGAATCCTTAAGATTAGCCGCTATTGTCTCGCGCTCGCGTTCTTATGTCTGGCGGGCGTCATCGCGCATGCCCAATCGGTACGCGAGGTCCGGGCGACCCCGGGCAAAGATGTACGCGTCGCTGTTTACGTCAATATTCGGCCCGATTGCACGTCCGGACCGCTGCCGGCAATCCGGCTGGCGACGCCGCCGGAGCATGGGGCGGTGACAGTCAAGCGCGGTACGCTCAAGGCCACCAACCTCAAGCAATGTCTCGCCGCCGAAGTGCCGGCATTCGTCGTCTTCTATCGCGCCGCCAACGGCTATAATGGTTTCGATGAGTTCGTGCTGGATATCAATTCGACCGGCGGCCGCAGCGCGGTCCAGCGTTTCCGGGTGAACGTCAGCGGCAATCGGGCCGGCGGGCAGGGTATTTAGTCTACCGGTAGTGCATGATCCGGAAAAGGTCGATGCCCGGTTTGCCGAAAGGATCATGCTCCAATCAAAATCCGGAGTTGATCGGTCGACTTGACCGAACCGGCGTCTAGTGTGACATGAACACCGGAAGGCGCATCCGCGCGATGAGGTCGTGCGTCACGCCGCCCAGCATCTTCTCCCATAGCCGCGGATGGCCAAACGCTCCGGCGACCATCAGATCGGCGCCACGCGCCTGCGCTTCGTCTTGCAGCCGGTCGGCGATTTCATCGCGTGGAACATCCTCCAAGCGTGCCGCAGTAACCTCCGCTCCATGCCGCTTGAGGTGCTCGACGATCTGTTCGCCCGGCGGACCGGGGTGGTTCTCGATAAATCCCGACGGGTTGATCATGATAATCGTCGTTTGCTCGGCGTGCTCGATCAGCGGCAGCGCATCGTTGAGCGCGAGCGCCGCTGGCCGGCTCGAATTCCAGGCAACCGCAATGTGACGGCCGAGCGTGGCGAACGATCCAGCCGGCGGCACGAACAGGACCGGGCGGCCGCTGACGAACAACAATTGTTCGGAAAACGTATAATTTATAGAGGCGGGGCCTCCTTCAAGCTCGTCGCAACCGAGAATACAGAGGTCGGCGTAGCGTGCATATTGCGGCACCACCAACGACGCCACGCCGTCGACCGCAATCAGTTCGGCGCGCAAGCCGCGCTCGCGGGCCAGTTCGGTGACGGCCGATCGCTGCCGGTCCGCGGCGGCTTCGATGGTTGCTGCAACCTGATGGTCAAGATCGTGCAGGCGGGCAGCCGACACCAAACCGATCTCGGCGGACTTGCGCAGATCCAGCTGATCCCGATTCCATTCCCGGATGTAAAGAGCCGTCAGATGGCTGCCGTTGCGGGCGGCGAGGTCGCCGGCCAGCCGTAGCCGTGCGAGCGAAGTGTCCGTCTGATCGACGTAGACCAGCAAATCCTTCAGCGCCATTGGGCACCCTCAGCGCTGCTCCCGCGCGGCAACGTTCTCGCCGTCGGCCTGACCGACGGCTTCCGATTGCTTGCCCGCTACCCGCACGAGATCCCCATCTGACAGCGAGTCGGGAGGACTGTTGACGATTCGGTCGGCTACGGTCAGTCCATTGACGACTTCGACCTCGATCCCGAGATTGCGCCCGAGTGTGATCGGCTTGAGTACAATCTTATTGTCCGGGCCGACGATGGCAACTTCCATACCGTGCTGACGGAAAATCAGCGTGCTGGTCGGCACGCGCACCACGTTGGGATTGCCGGGCAGTTCGAACGCGACCTGCGCATAGGCACCCGGTTGTAGTTGGCCGTTCGGATTATCGGCGTGCAGTTCCACCAGCAGAGTGCGCGCACTGGTATTGATGGCGCTCGATGTGGTCGCCACCGTCGCTTTAAAGGTCTTGTCCGGATACTGCGGCAAGTGCAGTTCGGCGGTCAGCCCGTTTTCGATGCCGGCCGATAGTTGCTGCGGCACCTGCACGTAAATCCGCATCTTGTGAATGTCGGCCACCCGAAACAGCTCGGGTCCGTTGCCACCGCCGGTACCGCTGCCGGCATTGATGAGCGCGCCGATGTCGGTTTCGCGGGCCGTAACGACCCCGTCAAATGGCGCCACGATTTTCTTGAAGCTTTCGAGCGCCTGCAAGCGATCGACCTCGCCTTGATCGGCCGCGACTTCGGCGGATGCCGAATTCAAGCGGGCGACAGCGCTGGAATAGTCGGCCTGCTTGCCTTCCTGCTCCTGCACCGACACCACGCCCTTCGGGGAATCACGCCAGCGCTGATAGGTCGATTCGGCGAATTGCCGCTCGGCTTCCCGGACCTTGACGAGTGCGCGTCCCGAATTGAGTTTGGCTTGCGCCGCGGCCAATTGGGCATCGAGGTCGGGCGTTTCGATCTCGCCCAGCACGTCGCCTTTCTTTACGTGCGCGCCGTAATCGAAATTCCAATCCTTCAGGTAACCGGGCACGCGGGCGTAGATCGGCGCCTCATACCAGGCTTGCACAGTGCCCGGCAGCACGAGGTGGTGCGCCGCGGCACCGGTCTCCGGCTTGATCACCGCGACAATCGGAACCGCCTGCTGCTTGGTCCATTGCGCGACGTTGGCTTCATGGCTACGCCGCTGCAAAATCCCAAACACCGCAATCAGGATCGCTATCGCGGCCGCTATGAGCCCGATCCGCCGGAGGTTGCGCGGCGGCGGCATTATGTGTTTGGGCCTGAGATCTTCCGAAGCCATATGTTTCGCTCAGGCTGCCGGTTCGGGTGGTGTGGCGGCGGGCGCTTCCGACGCGTGTTGACCGCCATGCAGCAGGCTGAACACTGCCGGCACGAAGAACAAGGTCGCCACCGTCGCGACCAATAGTCCCCCGATAACCGCGCGACCGAGCGGGGCGTTCTGCTCGCCGCCTTCGCCGAGCGCGAACGCCATTGGCAGCATGCCGATGACCATCGCCAGCGCAGTCATCAGCACCGGCCGAAAGCGTGTGAAGCCCGCCTCAAGTGCAGCCGCGCCAGCATTCAGCCCCTCCGCCATTCCTTCGCGTGCAAAACTCACAAGCAAAATCGAATTCGCCGTCGCAATGCCCATGCACATGATAGCACCGGTCAGGGCGGGTACTGACAGCGTCGTTCCGGTAATGAATAGCATCCACACGATGCCGGCGAGAGCGGCTGGCAGGGCGGTAATGATGATGAATGGGTCGAGCCAGGATTGGAAGTTAACGACGATCACCAGATAGATGAGCACGATGGCGCCGGCGAGCCCGAAATAGAGTTCGCGGTAGGCGCTGTTCATGGTGCGAACCTGTCCGCGCAATACAACGTAAGAGCCGCGCGGCAGGCCCTTGCGGTTCGCCTTGAGAATGCCGGCGATGTCGCTGGCGACAGCGCCGAGGTCGCGGTCCTGGGCCGCGCTGTAGATGTCGATGACCGGCTGGACATTGTAGTGTGAAACCACGCCGGGACTCGGCCCGGGCGTAATCTTGGCGAGGCCGCCCAAATATTGGGGAACTGAGGTCCCCGCCGACGTGACCGGCACGTTGACCAGGTCCGACATCGTGTCGATGCGATATTGCGGCATCTGCGCGACAATCGGATAGGAGACGCCGTTCTCGGGGTTAAGCCAGAAGTTCGGATGCACCTGCGCGCTGCCCGAAAGCGTGACCAGGAGACTGTTGGCGATGTCGCGTTGCGTGAGCCCGACTTCACCGGCGAGCGTCCGATCCACGTTCACGTTGATCTGCGGATAATTGAAGACCTGCTGAATGCGAGCGTCGGCAACCCCGGGGACCGAGCGGATACCCTTGAGGAGAGTCGTAGCGTAGGCGTAGTTGGCAGCCTGGTTGTTGCCAATTACCTGGACATCGATCGGCGCCGGCAGGCCGAAATTGAGAATCTGCGAGACGATGTCGGCCGGCAAGAACGAAAACGTCACGCCAGGGAATCGCTGCGGCAATATGGTGCGCAGATCCTTGATGTAGCGCTCGGTTGAAGCATGGTTCTCAGTGAGCGTGATTAGCGCGTCACCATCCTCGGGACCGATGGTGCCGGTGTTCTGGTAAGCCATATTGATGCCGGAAAACGGCAGGCCGATATTGTCGACGATGTTGGCGACCTGATTAGGCGGAATCGTTTCACGCACCGCTTGCTCGACGAGGTCAAACAGACGTGCAGTTTCTTCGATGCGAGTGCCGGGTTGCGCGCGCACGTGCATCAGGATTTGCCCGGAATCTACCGTCGGAAAGAAATTCTCGCCCAGGAAAGGCCAGAGCGCGAACGACAGCACGACGCACAAAAGGAAACCGGCGATAAAACTTTTCGGTGCGTTGAGCGCCATCATCAGGAGCGATCGATAACGCTCACGTACCCAACTGAAACGGTCTTCGAACCCACGCTGAAAGAGCTTGAGCGGATTTCGGGTCGGCCGCCGCGTCGAGATCCCGTGCTCGGCGTCATGGCCGTGCAGCAAATAATGGGCCATGGTGGGGACCAGCGTACGCGACAGCAGGAACGATCCGACAAGCGCAAAAACGACCGCTTCGGCCATCGGCCGAAACAGATAACCCGCGACGCCGCCGAGCTGGAACATCGGCACGAAAACAATACACAGGCAAAGCAACGTCACGAAGGCGGGAATGACGATCTGCTGGGCGCCATCCATGATCGCCGTTTCGATCTGTTTGCCCAGCTCGAGATGGTAGTTGATGTTCTCGATGGTCACGGTCCCATCGTCGACCAGAATGCCGACGGCGAGCGCCAATCCGCCGAGCGTCATGACGTTGATGGTCTCGCCGAACCACGACAGGAGCGTCAGCGAGAAGAGGATCGCGAGCGGTATCTCGACCAGGATGACGACCGTCGAGCGCCAGCTGCCGAGGAAGATCAGGATCATGATGCCGACCAGCACGGCCGCGAGCACCGCCTCGCGCACGACGCCGACAACCGCGGCTTTGACGAAAATCGACTGATCGCCGACGGCGTGCAGATTGAGGCTCGACGGCAGCCCTTCCTCGACACGTGGCAGCAGCGATTTAACGCCGTCGATAATGGCGAGCGTTGACGTTGTGCCGGCCTTGAGAATGGTCATCAGCACGGCCCGCGAGCCGTTGACGCGGACCAGATTGGTTTGCGGCGGCGAGCCCGGGTGGACGAACGCGACGTCGTGCATATAGATGATCGTGCCGTTGATCTTTTTGACCGGCAGGTCGTTGATTTTTTCGAGAACGGTCGGGCTGGCGTTCAGCGCGACGTTCCAGTCGAACTTGCCGAGCTTCTGGTCGCCCGCCGGCAGCACGAGATTCTGTGCCGTGATGGTGTTGACGACGTCGTCGGCCGACACGCTGTGGGCCTGCATCGCCTGCTGATCGAGATCGACCTGGACTTGCAGGATCTTGCCGCCGTAAGGCGAGGGGATCGCGGCGCCGGCGACGGTAGCGAGCTGCGGGCGGATGAAATTTTGTCCGAGATCGAATAGTTTCGCCTGGTGGAGCGTCTTGCTGGAGAGAGCGAGTT
>JAGXAC010000113.1 GCA_019075925.1 Hyphomicrobiales bacterium
CATCGGCCAGGCATCGGCGGTGCGGCTTGCCGAGGACGGCGCGCGGGTCTTTATCGCCGATCGCGTCAGGGCCGACGAAACACTGCGCATGATCGAACGCGCGGGCGGTAACGCAACCGCCATTGAGTGCGACATCAGCAGTCCGTCAAGCATTGCCTCGCTCAAACAGGCGGTCGAGCAGGGGGCAGGGCGTTGCGATATTCTCGTCAACAATGCCGGCATCTATCCGATGCAGACCTTCGACGACATCAGCTTTGAAGATTGGCGGCGCGTACTTTCGGTCAATCTGGATTCGATGTTCCTGATGACCAAAGCGTTTGCCGACGCCATGCGCAAAAATAATTGGGGCCGGATCATCAACCTCGCCTCGGACACGGTGAACCTTCTGGTCCCGAATTTCGTCCACTATATCACCAGCAAGGCGGGGGTGATCGGGTTTACCCGCTCGCTTGCCACCGAGTTCGGCGAACGCGGCGTGACCGTCAATGCCATCGCGCCGGGGCTCACCCGCACACCCGGAACCTTGGCGCAAAAGATTCCCGGCGGCATGACCACCGACGCGCTGTTCGATTTGATGGCCCACATGCAATCGATCAAACGCAGCGAGGTCGCCACCGATCTGGTCGGCGCGGTGTCGTTTCTGGCGAGCGAGGATGCCGCCTTCATGACCGGGCAGACTCTTTACGTCAACGGCGGCCTGACCAGGACGACGTAAGTTTGTCTTGCTCTCGGTCTAAAGCTTGTTGGCGACGGGCTCCAGGTAACGCTTCTCCAGCATCAGGTGGACGCCCTTGTTGCCATTGACCACCTGGGTGATGCGCAGATCGCCCGCGATGCTGAGCAGCGTATACGCCTGGTAACGGTCGATACCGGTGCGCTCGCACACCAGATCGAGCATTTGCCGCAGCGCGATCACCACGCAATCGTCGAGGTCCGGATCGAAGGCCATGGTGATCATGTGGGTCGGGGTTTCGGCGCGCGGCCATGCGAGCGAAATGTCGTCGCGGACCGTCAGGCGGAATGTGCCAACGAGGCCGGTTTCCACAGCGGTGATGCAAACTTCGCCGTCGCCTTGTGCTCCGTGTCCGTCGCCGACGGAAAACAGCGCATCGTCGGTGAAGATCGGAAGGTATAGCGTCGTGCCTTCGACAAGTTCCTTGTTGTCGATATTGCCGCCATTTCGCCGCGGCGGCGGGGTGGGGAGCACGCCCCATGCAGGAGGCGGCGCGACCGCCATCACGCCGAAGAAAGGCCGGAACGGGACGTGCTGCCCCCATGGCAGCAGCCAAATCTTGCGCTCGCGGTCGAGCTTGATGTGCACAAGCCGCGGCTCGGGGAAGTCGCCCGGCAGGGCGCCGGACAGCGGCCGCACGACGTTATGGCCCCAGTCGTAATGCGGCTCGATCTTTTCGATGTCGACTTGCAAAGTTTGCCCCGGCTTGGCGCCGCGGATCGCCACCGGGCCGGTGCACATGTGGCCGAAAAAACGTTGCGGCCCATTGGCGGCATGGATTTCGCGCAACGCCGGTGCGATCTCGAATGGAGGTGGTGGCAAAAGTTCCGGTGCGCCGGACACCGTCGATATGGTCACGCGATCGCCGCTCTCGATGGTGAGAACGGGCGGAAGCCGTGCGTCGAAATAGCCCCAATGGACGGTTTTTGCTCCAGCGTCTAGCCGCGCGGGATCGCAATTTGTCGTCATCGTCTGTCTCGCGCGGCCGGATTTCTCATTCGCCGCCAAAATCGTTGTTGCGGCTATGCATTATAGCATCGAGGCAGCGCGGGAAATCGCTCTTGGTCCCGCGCATGCCCGTGCCGGATCGAGGGCCTTGATGCCTACGACGTCCCGGCCAGTGCCGGTTGAGCGGCGACGTTGCGCAGGAAGCCGCGCGACTTCAGAGAGCGCAGCCCATAAAGGAAGCCGAGCTCGAAGAATGAATCGATGAACTTGAACAGGATCTGCACCAGGATCATGTTGGTCAAAATTGCGACCGACATTACTCCGGTAAACGCGAGCAATACGAATAAGATCGAGTTCACCGTCATCGAGACGACGTTTGCCGACACCGCACGCAGCCACAGCATTTTCTCTCCGGTCTTGTTCCGGACAATGTCATACACGTAGACCATGACCATCCCGGTGATCCAGGTCGCAATGATGCTGGCGATGGCGATACGGGGAACGATCCTGTTCAGACTGAGAAAGTCGGCGTGGTTTTGTGCAAATTTGGCGGGGTAGGGAAGGAGAAACAGGAACAACAGTAGGAGTGCCGTCAACACGCGGCAGACCAACTGCGCATTGACCGAGGTGCGCGAGATTTTGAATCCGTAAAATTCGTTGAGGTAGTTCTGCCCAAGTTCTAGCGTCGGATAAATGAGCGATCCGGCGATGGTGATGAACGTAACGCCTCCGAGCGTCAGTCCGACAAACTGCGCAGAGGTAAAAGATATCAAAATCTGGAAGGCGCCTTGAATCGCAACGATCCACAGGAACGCATATTCACGGCCAAATATCTCAGCAACGATGATGCCGATTCCAACTGCGGCGAAACTTACGAAGATCGTGCCGACGATCCAGCCAAGACCAACCCAATCGCCGAGGTTCATGGAAACCCCCTCCATCTGTTAGACGTGAAGACCTAAGAAATTCGACTTCGAACAGGCCCCGGCAAGTACACGAAATTCCATCGCGTGCGCGTGGCTGTAGCAGCTCCACGCACACCGTCCGCGCTCGGCTGCCGGTTTGTTTTGTTTCTTTGGTTCGGCCGTTCGGCACGGCAGAACTGCAGCCACAACGCTGGACGCAAAGCACAACAACAATTCCAGCTTGAGTCAATCAGAATTTCGAAAAACTGCATCGGAATTTCGAAATTTCTTGACCGCGTTCCGGGTCATGGAGCAAAACCATTGTGTAACGTGGCGGTCGGTGGAGGTCGTCGAATGGATTTGCAGCTCAAAGGCCGCGTCGCCTTCATCACCGGTCCGGCGAAGGGAATGGGTGCGGCGATAACCCGCGCCTTTGCCGCCGAAGGCTGCCGGTTCGTGCTGGTCGGACGCGATCTTGCCGCCATTGAACCGGTGGCCGCGGAAGTGCGAGGGAAAGGCGCCGACGCAATTGTCGTCGGCTGCGATTTGACCGACGCCGGACAATGCAATGACGCGGCGCGCGCGGGCCTATCCAAGTTCGGTCGCATCGACGTGCTGGTCAATGTCGCGGGAGGCTCCGGGCCGGTCGGCAAGAGCGGTGTCGAGACCACGCCTGAAGAATTCGATGAGATCGTCACGCTAAATATGAACGGATGTTTCCACACGATCCGCGCGGTGCTGCCGCAAATGATCGAGCGGCGCTACGGCAAGATCGTCAATGTCGGCGGCACGTTCGGCATGCACGGCAAGGCCGGCCGCATGTCTTACTCGGCATCGAAATGGGGCTTGCGGGGAATGACCAAAACTTTCGCGATCGAAGCCGGTCCCTTCAACGTTAATGTCAATTATGTCGCGCCGGGAATGGTTGATGGCCCGCGGTTCAGAGACAAGGTCTGCGCCGACATGGCGCGCCGCCTCAACATCACTCCCGAGGAAGCGGCGGAACGTCATGCCGCCGATTATGCACTGAGGCGCATTACAGTTGACCAGGACGTCGCCAACGCTTGCCTGTTTTTTGCCAGCGACGTTTCGCGGCAGATCACCGGCGCCGATCTCCCGGTCGATGGCGGTTGGGCAATGCTTTAGGAATCGCGATCATGGACGTCACGGCGGATCTCGTCATCAATAACGGAACGGTGGTCGCGGCGGAGTCCACCATGAACGCCAGCGTTGCCATCAAGGATGGCGTCGTTCTCGCCGTCGGCGCGGCGGATGCGATGCCGCGCGCGCGGGAAACCCTGGACGCAAACGGTCTTCACCTCCTTCCCGGCGCGATCGACGACCATGTGCATTTTCGCGATCCTGGCTATCCGCAAAAGGAGGATTTTGCCTCAGGCACGATTGCCGCCGCTTTCGGCGGTGTCACTACCGTCTTCGACATGCCTAACACGCTCCCGACCGTGGAGGACGCCGCGACGCTGGCGGCGAAACAGGCGATGGCGGCAGAAAAAGCGCATGTGGATTATGGGCTTTATGCGGTACTCGGGGAGAGTTCGATTGCTCGCGTCCCGGAACTGATCGCCGGTGGCGTGATCGGATTCAAACTGTACATGGGCAATACCTTTGGGCGAATCCCCACGCCGTCCACCGGCGCCATGCTCGAAGCATTTGAGGCGGTTGCGCCGACCGGAAAGCGGATATCGCTACATGCCGAGACAAATTCGGTCATGGAACGGCGCGAGGCAAAGCTCCGCCAAGCCGGGCGGATCGAACCGCTAGCCCATCTCGATTCACGTCCCGAGGTCGTCGCCATCGAGGCCGTGAGCCGCGCCGCCATTCTGGCGGAATGGACGGGAGCGCGCGCGCACGTGCTGCATATCTCGTCGGCCGGCGAATTGCGGCCGTTGGCCGAGGCAAAAGCGCGGGGAGTCGATATCACCGGGGAAACGTGCCCTCACTATCTGATGCTCTCGACCGACGACTACGCCCGCTGCGGCGGCATCATCCGCGTCAATCCGCCGGTGCGCGAGGCGCGCAATCGGGAGCCCTTGTGGGCGGCCCTGATCGACGGCACCATCGACGTCATCGCGACCGATCACGCTCCGCACTCCCGCGAAGAGAAGACCAGGAACGATATCTGGACCGTCGATTGCGGATTTGCCGGGGTCGAGACGCAAATGCCGCTGATGCTGACAGAGATCGCGCGCGGCCGCGCGTCGATCTGTGACTACGTTCGGTGGAGCGCTGCAAACCCGGCCAGGCTTTGGGGATTGTATCCGCGCAAAGGCGTCATCCAAGCGGGCGCCGATGCAGATATTGCCGTCGTCGATCTCAACCGGCGCTGGGTCGTCAAAGACGCCGAGGCCCATTCCATTGCGAAGGTCACGCCATGGGACGGTCGGCAGGTGCAGGGCTTGCCGGTGCATACGATCGTGCGCGGCCGGTTCGTGGTGAAGGACCGCGCTCTCCAGGCCGGGACCCGCGGATGGGGACGCTCGGTGCATGAAATTCAGAACATGCCTGCGCCGGCACCTGTTAATCTCGATCAAACAACGACCGCGATTCTGAGCAGCGGAGCGCGCTGCCAATAGCGCGAGGGGGCGCCGTAATTCTTCGATTGGGTTCCATTGGCGACTCGTACTGGGACAAATGACGAAAGCTGAATTCCGGGAAACTGAAACGGGTGACGCGGTCGAGCCCTCACCCACGCTCGCAGGTGAAGTATTCGCGCGATTGCGTGCCGACATCGTCAGCTCTCGATTGCGACCGGGCGAAAAGCTGCGCTTGGAAGATCTTCGTCGCATCTATGGGGTTGGATTTAGCCCGCTGCGCGAGGCGCTATCGCGCTTAGCGGAGAACCGTCTGGTGGTTGCGATCGGCCAGCGCGGCTTTCGGGTTCCGGAAATGTCCGCCAAAGAGATTTTGGATATCGCCATGGTGCGAAAGGAAGTGGAGGGATTTGGCCTAAGACTTTCCATTCGGCACGGCGACGATCTTTGGGAAGCTCGCCTTGCGTCTGCCGGCGAGCGTTTTGCCGCGCTCCAGCGTTCAAAGAAGAGTGTTGCCGGGGATGTGTGGGAAAGCCGGCACCGCGATTTTCATTATGCCTTGATCGCAGCTTGTCGGTCGCCTTGGCTGTTGCATCTGCACGGAATTCTAACCGATCAGTTCGATCGGTATCGGCGACTGTCGGGGAAGAGCCGGCTTCCGAGCGCGCCGCGCTGGCTCCCGCACAAAGCAATCATGCAAGCCACCATCGCCCGAAATGCGGACAAGGCGGTAAAGCTTCTTGATGCGCACATCGGTGAGGCGACCCGGTTGATTGTTGCCGGCCTTCTGGCTGCGGACGAGCGACGAAACGCGCCGGTCCGGAAACGAAGAGATGCCGTGGCGCCGCGCCGTTCCGCCTAATCGCGTCGGATCGAAGCGCCGACTGAAGTCGCTTCGCCTGCACGCACGATGTCGCACCGGCATGCACCGCGGGGCTGGCCAATTGCCCTTTGCGGCAGTTCAACTATCATCGCGTCGGCGGCAAAAGCAGGCCGCATCGGCGGATGGCAAAAAAATCGGGAGTGAACGTCACGGCAGCGTACACGGCTGAAGCGGTACCGTTGGTTGCACGGGACGCCGCCGCGGACCGAGATGAGCCGGGCGGAAACGTCGCCTCGGCAGTAGCCGTTCGTCATCTATCAAAAAGCTTCGGCCCGATCGCTGCGCTCAAGGATGTTTCGCTGGACATCGGTTCCGGCGAAATCCGCGGCATCTGCGGCGAAAACGGCGCCGGCAAGAGCACGCTCGTCAAAATCCTGACCGGCGTCTACCGGCCGGACGCGGGGAACGTGCTGATCGGCGGCGCCGCGGTAAGCGTCGCGACGCCGCGCCAGGCCCAGGAGCTCGGAATTGCGATCGTGGCGCAGGAGCTGAGTCTCTGCCCCGACCTGTCAGTCGAGGACAACATTTGGCTCGGCTCGCTCCACGTCCCATTTCTGCACAAGCGACCGGACCTGCGCCGCCGCGCGGCTGAGGCGTTGGCGCTGCTCGGCGCCGGCCACATCGACCTCGACACGCCGGTGACCAATCTGAGCATGGGCGAACGGCAACTTGTCGAAATCGCACGCTTGCTCACGCGCGATGCGCGAGTTCTTATCCTCGATGAACCAACGGCGACGCTGACAGACATCGAGATCGAGCGCATTTTCGCCGCGCTCCTCGCGGTTAAGCGCGAGGGACGATCGGTGGTCTACATCACGCACCGGTTGGCCGAGGTTTATGCGATTTGCGACCGTGTCTCGGTGTTGCGCAACGGCGAGCTGGTCACGACCACGTCGCTCAAGGGGCTCGACCGCTCTGCGCTGATCGAACTGATGCTCGGACGGCCAAGCGACGAGATGTACCCTGAGGAAGCGCGCGCACGTGGAGCGCCGGCGCTCGTGGTCGAAGGAATGTCACTTCCCGGGATCGTCAACGATTTCTCGATGAAAGTGCACCGGGGCGAAATTCTTTGTATAGCGGGGCAGGTCGGCTCCGGCGCCGCGGAGATCGTCGCGGCGCTCGCTGGCCTGGTGCATGACGCCGGCGGTAGGGTCACCGTTAACGGCCGGCCGTTGAAGCTCGGCTCTTCTGTTCGCGCCGCCCAACGCGGCATTATGTTCGTATCCGGCGACCGCGCCGCCGAAGGAGTGTTTCGCCGTTTGAGCGTGCTGCAAAATCTGGTGGCGACGCGGTTACGCGATCATTCGCTGCTCGGCTTTCTTCGCGGCGGCGCGCTACGCAAGGCCGCCGCTCATCTTGCTGCGCGCGTTGGCATAGACCGGCGCCGCCTGAACGCGCGCGCGGAAGAATTAAGCGGTGGCAATCAGCAGAAACTCGCCTTCGGCCGCAGCATCGAACGGCAAGCAGGCGCAATACTGTTGATGAACGAGCCGACCCGCGGCATCGACGTCGGCGCGCGGGCGGAAATCTACCGGTTGATGCGAGGCTTCTGTGAGGACGGTTATGCCTTGGTCATGGCGTCGAGCGACCTTGAGGAGATCGTCGGTGTCGGCGACGTGGTGATTACTCTCTATCGCGGGCGCCGGATCGGCCATTATCGGCGTAGCGAAGTTTCGATGCACCGTATCGTCGCCGATATCACCCATCCGAGAGAAACGACGCCATGAGGAATTCGTGACCGACCAGGTATTGCCGACGGCTTTGCGCTACCCCTGGCGCGTGCCGCTGCCGCATTCCCGGCGTGGACGGACTCTGGTGGCGATCCGCGTCGCGGCGCTGCTGGCGCTGATTGCCATTGCGGCGGCCACGCCCGGCTTTTTTACCGCTGTCAGCCTGTTCTCGCTGCTGAACACCACCTCGTTTATCGGGTGTGTCGCCGTCGGCATGACCTTCATTACGCTCAGCGGCAACATCATGTCGTTTGCACTCAGCGTCACGCTTTCGACCAGCGGGATCGTGTTCATGGCGGTGCTCCCTTGGGGGCTGCCGATTGCATTCCTCGTCGCGCTCGCTTTCGGAGCGGGGCTCACGGGTATCCAGGGTGTTGCGGTCGGCTACTTCCGCGCCAATCCGGTTATTGTCAGCATGGCAGCCTTGGCGCTGATCACCGGTGGCGCCACACTCATCACGCAAGGGCAGGGCGTCTATCCGCAAGGCGACGCCGCGGCAGCGCTGAAAGGACGTCTGCTCGGCATTCCGATGCCTCTCGCAGCTTTTATCTTGACGGTCGTGCTCGCCCAGATCGTGCTTTCGTTCACCCGCTTCGGGCGCCAGCTGTACATGGTCGGCAGCAATTGGCGCGCGGCTTTGGCCGCGGGGCTCGATCCCGCCCGCATCGTCCTCGGCGCGTATATCGTTGCGGGTCTGTGTACGGCGCTCGCCGGCATCTTGATGGCGGCCCGCTATTCGAGCGGCGATCTCGAACTCGGCCTTGGCTACGACTACAGCGCCATCAGCGCGGTGCTCGTCGGCGGCACCGCCATTTCGGGCGGCGAAGGGTCGGCCATTCGCAGTCTGGTCGGCGCATTCCTCATCGCCGTATGTCAGGTTTTGTTGCTGCTGCACGGCTTCTCGACACAGATTCAGTATCTGGCGATCGGCGTGATCGTGCTGTTCGTGATCATGCTGCAAACCCTTGCCGACGCCGACTGAGCCCATGCTTGCGCTTGTCGCCAACCGCTCCGTGCGCCCGTATCTGTTGCTCGTGATCATCGCGGTGGCGTTGTGGATCTTTGACCGCGGCCGCGGCCAGTTCTTTACCACCGCGACGGCATTCAGCGTGTTGCAGCAATTCGCAACGATCGGTCCGATCGCGCTCGGCCTCGGTTTGTCGATGATCATTCGCGAATTCGATCTTTCCGTCGGCGGCATGCTGAGTCTGTCCGGCTGTATCGCGGTTCTCACCGGCGCGCATTATCCCGCGCTCGGGGTGGCGTTGGCGGTTCTCTGCGGTCTCGTTTGGGGAGCGTTCCAGGGCACCATGATGGTGTGGCTGCGGCTGGGTTCGATCGGGGTGACGCTGGGCGGCTTACTGACCCTGGGCGGGCTCGCCTATGTGGTCACCGGAAACCTGTCGATCAGCTATCCGCGCATGGATGTCGCTTTGGCGGTGAACAATCCGGTGCTGCACGTGTTTTCGCTGCGCAGCCTGGTTGCACTCGCAGCCTTCCTTGCCGCCGCGTTTTTCATGGCGCGCACCCGGGCCGGCCGCGATGTGTATGCGACCGGAAGCGATCGCCGCGCCGCCATGGTGGCGGGCGTGCGCACCGCCGCGATTCTTCCGGCGGTGTTCGCCTGTTCGGGCATGCTGGCCGCGCTGGGCGGCGCCTTGTTGAGCTACAGCCTGGCCGCCGCATCGGGCGTCGCTCTGACCGATGCCCTGGTTCCGGCGACGGCTTCGGCGATCATTGGCGGCGTATCGCTGACGGGCGGCAAGGGAACGCCGATCGGCATCGTCGGCGGCGTGCTGGTGCTTTGTCTGTTGAGCGCGGGACTTAACGCCATCGGTACGCCGCCCGCCGTGCAGGACGTCGTCACCGGCGGCGTTCTGCTCGCGGTGGCGATTGCCGATGCGGTCGATCTCGATCCACGCCTGTTCGCGATGCGACGCTACTGGGCGGAGATGTTCGTTCGGCCGGCCGAGTCCGTCCGCTCGGCCGACACGTCGGCGGCAGAATAGGATTCGCGTCAGCAAAAAGCGGTGCAGCGCCGGGCGCTGCACCGCTTTCGCACCATGTCGTTTTTTAGAACGTGCACTCTTTCTGGTATTTCGCGACGTTGGCCTTAGTGATGATGGTAGGCGTTCTCGATTGTTTCTTTGGCACCGACTCGCCTTTGAGGATCTTTGCAACCGTGTTGGCCGCGTCGTGCCCCATATTGATGGGGGTGTGGTAGAGCGTTGCATACATCGTGCCCTGCTCGATGTCGGCGATGCCCATTGCCAGGCAATTGCCCCCGACGATGACCAGATCGCCCTTGGCGGTACCGAGCTTCACGCCCGCCGATTGCGCGCCTTGCACTGCGCCGTTGGCGAGAGGATCGTTCATGGCGTAAATGCCGTCGAGGCCTCCCTGTCCGGAGAAGCGGGCAAGCAATTGGCCGGCGGCGCGTTCCGCTTCCGGCGGCGCCCAATGGGTTTCCTCAACCGCGACCACCGTGATGCCCGGATGGTTTGCCATTTCCTTCTTGAAGGCGGCGACGCGAGCCGGAGCAATACCCTCATCCATGCTGCCGGCGATGACGGCGACTTTGGCAGGAGTGCGACCCTTGAGACCTTCGGCCATGGCTTTGGCTGCGGTTGCACCCATGACGTTGCTGTCCTCGCCGACGAACGCCGTGTAAAGGTCCTCCTGCGGAATCGACGTATTGATCAGAATGACCGGGATATGCGCTTGCTTGGCGCGCGTCAGCGCCGGGATGAGCGCTTTCTGGCTCATGATCATCATGACGATGGCGTCGACCTTCTTGGCGATGGCGTCGTCCATCTGTTGCGCCTGTAGCGCCGGGTCGAACGGGCTTTGCGCCACTGAGACCTCAAGACCGTTGGCTTTTGCGGTTTCGGTGAAGCTTCGCGTGAGGCCGCCGATGTACTTGTCGGCAATCGGCCCATCCAGAAAAGCAACTCGCTTGGCCTGTGCAGCGGCGTATTGCGGCGCCAGCAGCGCGGCTGCCGCCGCCAGTCCGGCGCAAAACGCGATTCTGCGCGATTTCATTCGTAGTCCTCCCTGTTGCAATTTCTTGATCGAACCGAGAAAAGCCCGCCGTGCGGGGGCTATTTGAGCGAGCATGGCCTTCGCCTACCCAAAAGACAATCGCATTGAGGTCGCATCTTTGACGGGAAAATTTGCGATCGGACGACCACCGCACCGCGACTCGATCCCAATCAATCCTCCCCGGCGATGTCGATGCGCTATCCAGTCGTTGCTCACCAATGAATCGGCGGGCCGGTGAAATGGACCGGGGGCGGACCGAACGAAAAATCACGGTCGGGTGCATCCATGGGCGAATCCGGATCCGGGGCGTCGGCGTCGGCGGGTAGATCCCGGTCGCGGCTCGCCATACTTGCTGCGGTCTCGTCTTGGGTCTCGTTTTGC